>JABHXI010000134.1 GCA_018657375.1 Candidatus Nitrosopumilus sp.
AATTGGTGGGATGATTTCCCTGAACTTGAACAAGATTTAGAAGAAAACATTGTATGATCTTATAGAAATATCTAAATCACAACTCTCTAACAGATAATTAACTTGGAATTACCTCGTGGAATGAAAGATTTTACAAGATCTGAAACAGAAAATATTGAACATATTAGATCTCATTTTAAACAACTATCAAATTTGTATGGATTTTCATTCATGGATCCTTCTCCTATTGAACTACTATCTACTCTTGAAACTAAATCTGGCCCTGCAATTAGGGATGAAATTTATTATTTTAAAGATAAAGGAGATCGAGAAATTGCATTAAGATTTGATTTTACAATGGGCCTCACAAGATATGCTACATCTCAAAAATCTATGAGACTTCCCGCAAAAATTTCTAGTTTTGGTGGTGTGTTTAGATATGATGAGCCTCAAAAAGGACGTTATCGATATTTCCATCAATGGGATCTTGAAATTTATGGTAAATCAAATTTAGAATCCGAATCTGAAATTATTGAATTAACATCTAGATTGTTTGATTCATTATTGCTCAAAAATATCACAATTGATGTTAATCATAGAAATCTTGTCGAATCATACATTAACAAAATTTTTGATTCTAAAGATCCACAATTAGTAGGTGATATGTTACGTGCAGTTGATAAAATTGCAAAAAAATCAAAAGATGAAATAATTAAAGAATTTGAAGATAGGTATTCTAGAGATAATTTAGAAAAAATTCTAGAATTTTCACAAATTAAAGGATCAATTAAAGAAGTTGAATCACTATTTGATGTATCTCAATTGGAATCTTGGGATGAAATTAAAACATTATTTGAATCTCTAGAAAATCGTGGAGTTTCTAATGTTAGAATTAATTTTGGAATAGTTAGAGGATTGGATTATTACTCTGGAATTGTTTTTGAAGTATTTGATAAAAATTCTAAACTTGGTGCTTTAGCTGGTGGAGGAAGATATGATACATTAACTAAAGCATTCAAAAGAGATGATATTGGTGCAACTGGAGTTGCAGGTGGAGTTGAAAGAATTATTCTAATTATGGAGGAGCAAAACATTATTTCTCAAATTGAACAACCAAGAGTTTCAGTTCTATACATTAACGATGATATGCAAAAAGTTGCACATTCTATTACATCATTACTTCGATTAAATAAAATACCGACTGATATTGATTTGGCAGGAAGAAATTTAAAAAAACAAATGGATATTGCAAATACTGCAAGATTTACAATTATTGTTGGACCACAAGAATTAGACCAAGGAAATATTGTACTCAAAGATATGAAAACTGGAACTGAAGGAACTATTTCTTTAGAAAAATTAACTGATGATCCAAAATCTGTTTTTAATTTAGAAATGCTCTAGTTAAATTCATAATTTCAGAACCACTAGTCATTGAACCTACTATGATACAATGATTATTTGCTAAAATTCCTGATGTGACATATGGGACACCCCCATTTATTGAAGTTTGTTCCATTTTCACAGATAACACATCTGCAATAATTTCAATATCCTTTTCTTCTGCTTCTGGATGAATTACGCCGCCTGTATTGTTTGCTTTAACTGAAACTCCTGATAAATGAGATCCTGCTATCTTTTTTTGAAGTACTTCTACATCCATTACATCCGATATTGTTTTACAATCCTCTTTTGATAATGCAGGTGAAACAATTGCTCCTTTATCATTGGCACAAATTACATTCCCAAGCGCATTAAATTTAGTATCTAAAACTCCTACTTCTAGATCTGTTTCATTTTTTAAATAATCGTATTCATCTTGATATGCAGTGGATGGTAACAAAATTCCTTTATTGTTCATTACTGATAATGTTCCAATTAGTCTAGTGTTGGCAATTGCTGTGTAAAAAATTTCTATATTCAAATATTCTGCTAGTTTATTTGCTTTAGTTTCTGCAAATCCCATCGGAACTAACCCTATTGTGTCATTAACATTGATGTAAACACCGATATTTGGCTGTCTATACACATCATATTTGATAATATCCATATCCAGATAACTGATCGTTCAGCGTTATGAACGTAAGGAAATCTTTTTTGCTTACTAGATGTGTTGGTGTTATGTTAATTTGTTAGTTTTAACTAATTCCATCTAGCTTTAAATAATAACTCTGAGAAATTTTAATATGCCTATAGCAGAAAATTTCCCTGAAGGTTTAACACCAACGGGAAAAATTAACCTAGATGATGGAAACTTCCATATCATGTGGGGTCCAGGTAAAAAAACAAACACTGATGGTTCACAAGCTGAAGTGTTTGCAGATTCAGATGTTGTAGCTGCATATGCTGCAAGAGGTGAAGAGCAAGTTCCTCTTGGCGTAAGTGGTACAATGGTTGCAGTTGACTGGGATTCATGTGTTGCAGATGGTGCATGCATTGAAGCATGCCCTGTACAAGTATTCCAATGGTACAGAACTGAAAAAGATATTGCAGCAAAAGACATTGTTGGTCAAACCTTTGCAGGAACTGGTAGTGATATTAAAGATGAACGTAAAGATCTAACTGATAAAGCAGATCCAATCAGAGAACATGATTGTATTTGGTGCATGGCATGCGTATCTGTATGTCCGCCTCAAGCTATCAAAGTTGATCAATCTAATGTTGAAAAACATGAGAGCGCAGCTAAATCTTTGTAATTTTAAACTCTTTTCTATATGCTTCAAATTTTTAATTTAGTCTTGACTAATTTTCTCTAGATTTAAATAATATTCTAAATATACGGAACTAATGGCAGATCTACAAATACCAGAAGACTTTTGTCACAACGATGTAGAACCAAAAGGAAAAACAAGCCACGGTGATGGTGAAAATTTCCACTATATCTGGGGTGAAGGAAGAACAGATGGTGCAGCATTCTCAAACGAAGATGTAAAGGCAGCCTATG
>JABHXI010000135.1 GCA_018657375.1 Candidatus Nitrosopumilus sp.
CATCTTCATTACATTTTGGACATTTAATCTTCATAATCTATTTTATTATTCATGAATTATTATTACTTTACATCAAAAAAAGATAAAAGGAGTCATTTATTGCTGATTTCTATGAGTCGTACTTGTACAAAGTGTAAAAATTCTATTCCTGATAATGAACAATTAGGACCTGTTAATGAAAAATATCCAACTTGCACTAAATGTTGGGCTGAATGGAAAGAATATCAAATTATGGTTATGAATGAAATGAAATTAGATATGTCCATGGCTGATCATCGTAAATTGTTAAAAAAACATGAAAAAATATTTGTAGGTGTATTATCTGCTGAAGGGGAAATAATTGATTATACTGATGAAGATAATCGAAAGCCTGATGAACCACAAATAAATTAAATTTTTAAATGAATTTTTGCATTATTTGGTATCATAATTAGAATTCTTTTTCTCTCTTGTTCATTTAGATTTCTAATTATTTTTTGTATTGTTTTTCCTATGGTTTCTTTTTCATTTTCCTCTAATTGTAAAAACATTTCCAAAATTCCATCTAAATTAAATGCAATTAGTTTTTCTGGATTCAATAATGATTGTTTAATGTATGCTAGAAACATTCCTTCTCTATGTTCTTCTGGTAAATTTGCTATTATTTTTAACCAGGATTTAAACAATTTAGAAAAGTTCAGAAATGGAATAGTTGGACCTGCTTCTAAAGCATTACATATGATTTCCTTTTTATCTGATTCTTCTTTTGAAAAGAATTCTACCATTCTTTTTTTTAAAATTGGTGTTCTTAGAAAATCTGGTAAACTTGCTAAATTTACTATGATATTACCTGCAAAATTATCTTCAGACATCGATCTGATTTAATTTTCCTTGAATATAAAATCATGCAGTAATACTTTAGCTTAAATAAACGAAATAGATGTTTACAGTTATGACATCCACTGTTGTTGTTGGAGGATTTTTTGGCGATGAAGGTAAAGGAAAAATTATTTCATATTTGGCAATAAAGGATGATCCTAAAATTATAGTTCGCGGTGGTGCTGGACCTAATGCAGGTCATACTATCATGGATGGTGATAAAGTGTACAAAGTTAGAATGCTTCCAAGTGGATTTTTAAATAAAAATGCTAAAGTTATGATTGGACCTGGTGTTGTAATTAATCCTGAAGTTCTTGATAAAGAGATTCAAGATTTTGGTGCATCTGGTCGTGTATTTATTGATAAACACTGCGGAATAATTGAAGAATCTCATTTGATGAGAGATTCTAAAGGTGAATTAAAAGAAAAAATTGGTAGCACTGGTTCTGGAACTGGTCCTGCCAACGCAGATAGAGCGATGCGTACTCTAAAAATGGCGAAAGATTTTGATTCGCTATCTTCTCTAATTGCTGATGTTCCTCAGGAAATTAATTCTGCATTAGATTCAAATCAAAATGTTCTAGTTGAAGGAACTCAAGGCACGTTTCTTTCTTTATGGCATGGAACCTATCCGTTTGTAACTTCAAAGGATGTCACTGCTTCTGGAATTTGTGCTGATGTTGGATTGGGACCGACAAAAGTTGATGAAGTAATTGTTGTTTTCAAATCTTATGTTACCCGTGTTGGAACAGGTCCTTTAGATAAAGAATTATCCCTTGAAGATGCAGAAAAGAAAAATTGGTCAGAATTTGGTACTGTTACTGGTCGTCAAAGACGTGCTGCTGATTTTGATTTTGATTTGGCAAGACGTGCAATTATGCTTAATGGTGCAACACAAATTTCAATTACAAAATTAGATGTTCTCTTTACTGATTGTGCTGGTAAAACTTCTTACGATGAATTATCTGAAGATGCAAAATCTTTTATCAAAAATATTGAAAATGAATTACACACGCCTGTTACAATTATTGGAACAGGTCCTGCAATCAATGATGTCATTGATAAAAGAAACTAGGCTCCTTCTTTTTGGATAAGTTTAATTTGATAATCTGTAACGAGTACTTGTGGATAAATTAGAATCTGTCACTGTTGATAAATTACCTCGCTACATACAACTCCACTCTACTTTGGAATTCACGAGATTGGTTTGTGCACTTGAGCGTGCACCCCGTGTATCATTTTCTCATAACTATGATGGAAAAAAAATTCTATCTGTACAAATGGATGTTTTAAAAGAAAAACCAATTGTTTACTATACTCCTTTAGATACTGATGGCGATTATCTTTCCTATGGATTAAAATCTGGAAAAGAAGAATCTAATATTGTAAATACTACTTCTGATTCTAGTAACCTCTATTCTCCAATTATTCGAATTAAATCTCTCCCAAAAACACTACAGCCTGGTAATGGAACTCTTGATAGATATCAGCCTATTGAATTAGAAGATCTATCTAGTCTTGCAAAACTTACATGGGGTTTTGATGAATTTCCTTTTCCTCTGTTTTTATTCCCACATAATGATAAATGGCTTCTTGGCGTTTTCATGAATTTTAATGACGAGGGAACATCCTACTTTTGCCATGTGGTTTTGGACAGTGATCCTGGAAATCCCTTCATAAAATTTTCAACAACAAATGGAATAAGCCCTACTTTTGTTCAAAATCCATCCGAACACGGTTATTCCTATATCAAAATAATAAAATTGAAGGACACTCATCCACTAGTTAACTATGACCACCTTCAAAACTAGACTTTCACAGATTTCTAAAAGCAATGGGAAGGTGATCCTTGCAAATGATTATGACTCATCTGTAAAAAATTTACAAAATAAAACTATTCAGAATATTAAAAAACTAAATCCGTATCTCTGTGGAGTTAAACTTAATTTTCATTTGCTTCTCCCTCTTAGTGCTAAAGAAATTATTAAAATCAATAAAACTGCCCATGATTACGGATTACAGACTATTGCTGATATCAAGCTTAATGATATTGGAAATACCAATCGCGTAACAACTGAGCATTTGTGGAATTTAGGATTTGATGCAGTAATAGCCAATCCTATAATGGGTTTGGATAGTTTAAAGAATTTAGTAAAATCATCTCATAAAGAACAGAAAGGTGTGATTACTTTGTGTCACATGAGTGCACCTGAGGCTAAATTATCTTATGATATGGAAGTTAAGATGGGTAAAACGCAGCAACTATACCAGTTGTTTCTAGATTGGGCATTAAGAGCAAAAGTTGATGGTATTGTCGTGGGGGCAACATTTCCAAAAATTATTCAATATTGTTCTAGGCAAGCAGGAAAAAATCTAAGTATATTTTCACCTGGTGTTGGTACTCAAGGTGGAAATGCATCAGAAGTAATTTCATCTGGAACTAATTATTTAATTGTGGGTAGAACTATTTTGAATGCTAAAAATTCTGTTGCCGTAGCAAAAGAATTACATTTACAAAGTCTCTGAAATTAATTTTTGTGCTTTTCTTAATACTGTTTTTGCATTATCAAATGTAGTTTTTTCCATTGCTGTGTTGTAATCCATCCATGTGTAGCCACTATGCTCATGTGATATTTTAACTTCTTGAGTTTTTGTTTCAGCTAAAAAGAATACTACTTTTTTTTGAACTAATTCTTTTTTGTATTTGAAATTATATTCAATCCACTCTTCAAAATTTTCTACAAATGTAATATCTGTAATCCCTGTTTCCTCTCCTGTTTCTCTGATTGCAGTTTCGTGTGTTGTTTCCCCTTTTTCCATTTTACCTTTTACAAAATCCCAATGACCTGATGGATAATGTAATAATAAAAATAATTTTTTTGATTCTTCTTTTCTGAATAGTACAATTCCTGCAGACGTTTCCTCTATCATTTTCCTAACCTTCTTTTCCTTTCCTGAAATGTTCTAATTGCTCTCATTAAATCAATCTTCCTAAATTCTGGCCAAAAAATGTCCATAAAAACTAGTTCACTGTAAGCACTTTGCCATATTAGAAATCCGCTTAATCTTTTCTCTCCAGATGTACGTAAAATCATATCTGGTGATGACTGTGGCAGGTGTGATGTATATAGATTTGATTCAATTTCCTCTTTTGTAATTTCCTCTACCTGCAATTCACCTTCTTTGATTTTTTCTCCTATTTTTTTAACTGCATCCACTAATTCGTGCTGACCTCCATATGCCAGTGCAATATTTAGAAAATAATTATTATAATTTTTTGTCACTTTATCTAATCTTGCTAATACTTCTCTAATTGATTCAGGGAGTAATTCTATTCTTCCAATTCCTTTGACTCTCATTTCGCATCTGTGTATTCTAGGATCATTGTATAATTTTTCTAATCTCATTCTAATTAGTTCATACAAGTCTTCTAATTCATTATTTTTTCTATCTAAGTTTTCCGCCGAAAGTGCATATAATGTTACAATTTTAATATTAAATTCTTCACACCAGTCAAGTAAATTTTCAACTGCATCTGCCCCTTGCCAATGACCTTTTTTATTAATTTCTAAATTTCGTCTTGCCCATCGTCTATTCCCATCTAAAATTAATGCAATGTGATTTGGAATGTC
>JABHXI010000136.1 GCA_018657375.1 Candidatus Nitrosopumilus sp.
ATCTGAACCTATTTTGCTCATCACTGGTCTGAGAATTTTATCAAAGAAATCTGATGTGCTGAATATTTTTACAAACTCTTTGTAAATTTTTATACATTCTTCTATATTTCCATCTGTTAGTTTTTTAAATAATTGCTTTCTAGAACTTTTTGTAGCATCCTCTCTCTTTTGTATGTCTTGTGGGTTGAAAGATGCTAGCACTGATAGAATTTTGACATCATTTCTATATTCAATAGGGATGTCATCTTTTACCACTAGTGATGCCTTTCCAAGATATTTTATTATTTCCTGTTTTGATGTCTTTTTTTTAGAATCCCAAACACTTTTCACCAGATACAGATATTGCTCAGATTTTACTTTTTTGAACCTAATATACACCATAAATTTTCTTAATATTGTTTGTATATAACATAATGGTAATATTAATTTCTAGTGCCATCAAATTTATTTTTAAAATTGATTTATTTGGCACTATGCTTAGTTAGTATTTTCCATTAAATACTATAAATCAAAAATCTACTTCATGGCAGAAGAACAAGAATGGGCAAATCTACTTGCTGAAATCTTTGACAAACTTACACAAAAACATGCCTCAATCACTTATGATTTTGACAATCTTGAGATGGCTGGTAAGATAGTAAAAGATAGTGTAGTAGTCCCAACAGGAACCGTTTCCCTTAGCGGGAAACTAACCATTACAGCAAAAGAAATTTGAGTGTGGATGACAATGAAAAACTTTGATATTCCCGCTAATTTTTTATCTTATCTGGATACTGGAAAATTAAGCATAACTTGCAATGACTCACCAACAATTAACTTTTATGTTGATGGGAGTACAAAAGTAATCGATATAATTGATATACCTATTGAACTTACAAAAATGCCTGGCCTCTTAAAACAACTTTCTGAAGCTAAAGATCTTGCAAAAGATTTGGCACAGAAAAAAACCACTATTGAGGTTAGATTGCGTGGTGATGCAGTGTTGAAGCTTGGTGAAAAAGCAAATCCAAAACTTGCAAAAATTATCACTCTTAGTAGTAATATTGAAATCACTGATTTAAGAAAATTAAAAAAATTGAGTGATGAATTTTAAAAATGCCTAGCGCATATTCTCAAAATAATGCCTATGATATCCTGGTAACTGGTTCGAGTGGTTTTATCGGAAAAAAACTTTTGAACAAATTAACTAATTATGGGTTTACAGTCACTGCGATGTCTAGATCAAAATATTCTGACACTCAAAATGTTAAACGTGTTCAAGCCGATGCGTTTGATGTTAACTCTTTGATTGCCGCTACACAAGGCATTGAAACCGCATTTTATTTGCTTCATTCCATGGAAGGTTCAAAAAAGGATTGGGCTGAATTTGCAAGTAGGGAGAAGCAGCAGGCTCAAAATTTCTTAAAGGCTGCAACTGATTCTGGTGTAAAGAGAATCATATACTTGGGTGGCTTGGTTAACGAAGGTCTAGAGTTATCAAAACATATGAAAAGTAGACACGATGTAGGACAGATTCTGGCAAGTGGAAATATTCCTGTTACTGAATTGAGAGCGTCAGTTATCGTTGGTGCGGAAGGCGGATCTTATGCTATGCTTAGGTATCTTGTTGAAAGATTGCCTCTGATGGTTTGTCCAAAATGGGTCAAATCCCAAACACAACCAATTGCTGTTGACAATGTCGTTGATTATCTGATAGGCGCAATGAAAAATCATGAAACCGCAGGAAAAATTCTAGAAATCGGTGGGCCTGAAACAATGACGTATGAACAATTGATGAGACTGTATTCTTCAATTCTTAACAGAAATCTTAACGTAATTCAAATTCCCTTTCTAACCCCTAGACTCTCTTCCTATTGGATTGATTTGGTAACTCCCGTTAAAGCCTCTTTGGCAAGACCTCTGGTTGACAGTCTTGTACATGATTCTATAGTTAAAGATGATTCTGCACAAAAATTGATTCCAGTTCAACTGGCATATATGACTCAGGCAATTAAAACTGCTAGAGAAGAAGCAAAATCTTTCAATTCCATTTCTAAATCTGAAGGAGAAAAAACTTCTTACAAAATGAATCAGAAAATTCTGTTAATTACTTTGTGTGCTATGGCTTTTGTTGGTACGACGTACTACTGGTTAGATGACAGATCTGATGTTTGGCAAATACCGTGGTTAGCTGGTTCATCTATTTGGTACGCTGCAATTCTTTTTGCTATTTCTTTTGTAAGGCAAAAGGCTAGACTAGGTTATTTGATTGGCGGTTTGTTGTCATGGGTCACTCTTGCATTTTGGCTATTTGACAATTTCTATGTTGTATTTGAACTCTCATTGGTTGCATCTGAACCAAGTTTGGAAATCACAATCAGAAATTTCATTGGCGCTGCACTCGCTGGATTGGCAATATTTTCATCACATAACGTATTTCATAAAGTAAGGGTCTATCAAGTTAGGGGCAAACCTGTATCTGAATCTGCCTCATCTGAAGTTCCAACTGGTGCACGACCTGTATACAACACCAACTTTGCATAATGCTATAATTAATTTTTTAACAAAATTATAAACAACGTGTCTAAAATATGATCCAGAGAATCTGTCATCCGAGATGTATGGTTATTCCTAACCTTTGAAAGGAATGTCATTGTAGTGCTTAATTTTTTTTATCCTTGACTCTGTCGTCCTCTTTGTTTGTTATGGCCCATTTTATGATATCGTCACTTTTTTCTTTTGCTTGTACTTTTTTTCTTATTTTTTTAAATCTTTGATTAAATGCTTTTTTAATTTTTTTAAACTGTTCCTCGTTAATTTTATCTTCTCCTATTTTCATTTTCCAATAACTCTCCATATCTTTTTCTAAATTGTCCTCTCCCAGTAGATTTTCATACATCATGACAAAGTCTTCATCAGGTGTATCAGGATATTTTATGAGGTGTTGAACAAATTCAAAAGACGTCCATTCTCTATCGTGCCCTATTTTTGGTTTATCAGATTGAGTTTTTGAAACTTTTTGTTTACGTTTCTTAAACCACAGTACTAGGCCTATAATTCCAAGTGATATGATAAAAATTACTGCCATTGAAGAATCTGTAGGCGATTCTAATACGTGCAACATGTCATAATATTGCATGCATGATTTATCAAGTCTTTGTTTAAAATTTAAGACTCTGTTTTTTACTTGATAGATAAACCAATTCCACATCGACATATGGTGTCCATCATATTCTCAATGGCTACCGTGGTAGTGCTAAAACAAAGACCAACAGGCAACTGGGCATTACACACATTAAAAATTTCTAACATGCAATGATTGGAATTATTTGGTTTTCTATCAAACTATGTGGAATACTGCGAAATTAAAGTTTAATTTTTAAATTCTGATCAAATGTTTATTTTTTATCTAATTTTCAAATAAATTACATTAATCTATTAGAAAAATTAACACATTCTCATTGATTCAAACTGATGAAGAACATAAAGCAAAGAAAAATGCATGTAGACAAAATCCAGAATACAAGACAAACAAATATGTAATTTATGTCACAAATCGGTTGAAAATATTATCACATTATTCAAAACACGTTTCAAATAGCAACATTTCATGCTGCAATTGCTGCGGTGAAAATTCACATGTTGACTTTTTAGCTATTGATCACATCGCAGGTAAAAATCAAATAGATTCTGAACCAGCATTAACTGAATTAGGTTATTCATCAAAATTGAAAGGCAAACACTTGATAAATTGGATTATAGAAAATAATTACCCTGATGGATTTCAGATACTTTGTCACAACTGCAATGTTGCAAAAGGATTGATAGGAAATAACAACACTTGTACACATGAAACAATGCACCAGGAAGAAATCTTTGCTAGAATGGAAGAGCAGAGCGGTTTTGAACTTTAGTTGATTATTATTCTGTATGATGTAGGCTAAATTTGGAAGTTAGACTGGTTAGTTTACTAC
>JABHXI010000137.1 GCA_018657375.1 Candidatus Nitrosopumilus sp.
AATTCAAATTATAATATTGTGTTGTATCATAAGGAGCGTATTTTATTTTCTATGAATAAATTCGATGAATCTATTTATTGTTGTAATCGTATACTGGAAGATTATCCTGATAATGGCGATGTTCTTTTTGATAAAGCATCTAATTTTGCTATGCTTTCTAATTTTGATGATGCGTTAGATTTACTTGAGCATGCCATTTCCCAAGGAATTCAATACAAAATTAAAGCAAAAAAATCAAAATCCTTTGAAAATTTATCTGGCAATGTTAGATTTCAGAATTTAATATCCTAATTACAACCAATGCGGAATTTCTAAATATTCGTCAATGTTTTCTTTTCGTAAAACTTTGAGAAGTGCATTTGCCTGTGGTGTTGATAAAACTGGTTTATCGAATTGATTATCTGTAGAAATTCTTGGGCATGCAACTTGAATAAATGCGTCAATCCCTCTTAGATTATTTAACCTGTCATTTGTGATGTCTGTCAAGGCAAATAATTGAACTTTTTTACCCTCTTTTTCTAATTCTTTTTTAAATTTTAAACCAAATACTTTTGATAATTGTCCTTCCTTTAACCCGATAATTATTCCAAATGAATTTGCTTCTGCGGCTTTGTATATTGCCATTGTTGCTTTCTTTTTTAGAGTACGTGCAAATTCTGTTACTTCTCTTACCTCGTTAAAGTATGGATCTAAAACAAATGTTGGTAAATTTGTTGATAATGCAATTCCTGCTGCATGAAAATTACTTTGTCCTAAAAACACGTAAGCGTCAACCTCTTTTTTTAATTCTGTTGCAGGATAAAATTCACAACCAAACACTTGCCCGTCATTTAATTGCCCTTTACCTTTTCCAATTTTTACTTTAATTCCATTTTTTGTTAAAATTTTCTCAACTGTATCCATTTGGTGTAGATGTTGGCTATCTGTAACTAGCGAAATTAATTTTCCTTTTAAAAGATCTGTGCATTTTTCTGCAACTCCCTCGAATCCAACATCATCAAAAGCATTAATTAAAACTAAATTTTTTTCTAATGATTCTGTATTAATTGTATGACCAATATTAAATTGAATTTCTGCTCCTAATATTTTTGAACCCGTTGTATTCAAATCACAAGTTCCCCATGTGGTATCTGCCAAAACATATGCTGGTATGCCGTATTTTGTTGAAATTTTAATTGCCATATCTTGAACTTGCGGCAACATGCCGTCTGGACCATTCAATGAAACTGATGCTGGATTCTTTTCATCTATTTCTTTAAAAATTCTTGCTTCATCAATTATTATCAATTTAGCTTAGAATGGAATGTTATTAATTTAAACCAACTGTAATCTACAACAACTAAAAATGTCTGAACTAATTAGATGAATTATGGTTGAAGAATCTGTTTTAAATATTGGATTTGATGATACTGATTCACCTACTGGAATGTGTACGACATTTCTGGCCTACAAAATTGTTGATTTACTCCAAAAACAAAAAACTGAATTCCTTGATTTTCCAAAATTAATCCGATTTAATCCTAATATTCCGTGGAAAACACGAGGAAATGGGGCTGTTTCATTAAAAATCAAGACTAGAAATCCTTCTAAAATAAAAAATCAAATTAAGAATTTAGTTTCAAAATACTCTGATATTAAAAATGGAGCAAATCCTGGACTTGTTTTTTTTGAAAGTGATTCAATTCCTTCTGAATTTACAAAATTTAGTAATCTAGCTTTATGGCAATTAATTAATAGAAACGATGCTAAAAAATTAGCTAAAAAATTTAATCTTGATTATTTTTATGAAGGAAATGGTCAAGGTTTAGTTGGAGCAATTAGTGCCATTGGATATGATTTTCATGATCACACATTGGAGTTGTTAAGTTATAGAAAAAAAATAAAATTTGGAACAGAACGAAAAATTTCAGTAAAAAGTGTTAAGGAAATGCAAGAAAAAACTTTTCCATACACCTTCAATAGTTTTGACGTAAAAAAAGATCGAGTTTTAATTACCCCTCGTGGACCTGATCCTGTTTTTTATGGAATACGTGGAGAAAATGTAGGTTCATTAGTTGATGCAACTAAAATTCTAAAAAGTAATGAAAAATTAGATGGATATATGATTTTTAAATCTAATCAAGGAACCGGTGATCATTTAAAAAATGAATTAAATTTTGAAACAATGAAACCATATGCTTCTGGAACACTAAGTGGAATTGTATCTAGTGTTCCAAAAGTAGTAAAAGGCGGTCATGTTTTTTTTACTATTGTTTCCAAAAATCATGAATTTTGGTGTGCTGTGTATAAGGAAACAGGAAT
>JABHXI010000138.1 GCA_018657375.1 Candidatus Nitrosopumilus sp.
ACTGACAGAAAAAATGTCAGGTACAACATTCAGAGTGCAAAAGGTATTGGCAGAAAGCATAATGACAGAAACTCCAGAATTAATTGAAACTATAATTGCAAATCCAGAAATTAGAAGGGTTGCAGAAGAGCTCTGGAAAGACGTAGGCAGATTACTAACATCAGTTCAAGAATCAAAAACAGAGGAAGTAATTGAATATGTTAAAAATTGCCAAGAGAGACTGTCTAAACACTCAGATCTTAATGAGTCATATAAAAAACTCACAAAGATGGCAAAAACTATTGAAAAATAGATAAACGGGATTCAACAAAAATAGTTATACATATTTTATTAAAAATAATAATAAATTATTAATTCTAAAAAGAAGTGAAAAAGTAATAACAACGAATGGATTATGTTCAGGAGTTAACGGAATTATCCAGGGTGAGAATCCAGTAAATAGAATAAAAATTGAATTTTTTGAGAAAATAGTAACGATAGAAGATGAAATTAAAATTCTCAAACCCATAGAGAAAATAAAAACTTCTTTAGCAGAGTATGAAAATCATGAGTGGAGAACATTTCCATGTTTATTTGAAACAAAACAAACAGAGACTAGATTGAATTGAGAAAATTCAAAATTCAGATGGATTAGCGTAAATGAATTAAAAAATCATGAAACAGTGGACGGACTAGATAAATTACTATTCAGTTTGTTGTAAATTTTCATTTTCTTGGCCATATTTTTTTTGTTGAGGTAACATCATGTAAACACATGCACCTCCACACATAGTACAAGGCACATTATTTCCAAGATGTTGTCCAGTTCTATTGTGAATTTTTGCAGCTGCTTCAGGATCTATAGATAAAGCAAGTTGTTTTTCCCAATCCAATGTGCGTCTAGCTTCAGTCATTTCCATATCCCATTTAATGGCCTTATCACGCATTTTTACAAGATCACCAGCATGAGCTGCAATTCTATAAGCAATCAATCCAGCTTTAACCTCTTCAGCATTAGGTAACGCCAAATGTTCAGATGGCGTTAGATAACACAAAAGATCTACACCTTCACTTGCTGAAACTGCAGCACCAATAGCACTTGCAATATGATCATGTCCAGAAGCAACATCAGTAACTAAAGGACCAAGAACATAGTAAGGGACATCACCGATAAGGGATTTAGCTAATCTGACATTTGCAGCTACTTCATTCAATGGAACATGGCCAGGTCCTTCAACCATAACTTGAATATCTTGTTCATGAGCCCTTTTTGTTAATCGAGAAATATTGATCATTTCCTGTACCTGTAATTCATCATGGGAATCTAAAATTGAACCAGGTCTTAATGCATCACCAAGACTAAAGGTTACATCATATTTTTTGGCAATTTCCATCATGTAATCATAATGAGTAATGTATGGATTTTCTTTATCATGTTTTAACATCCAAGCAGCAGTTATTGTACCACCTTTGCTCACAACTCCACCATATCGTTGAACTTTTAAGATTCGTTTTGCAATATCTTTTGTAATTCCAGAGTGAATAGTGGTATAATCAACGCCATCTTTTGCATTATTTTCAAATGCTTTGATGTAATCATCTTCTGTTAAATTCAAAGGGTTTTTGTGAACTTCAACACCGTAGTTGTAAGCTTCGTAAATTGGGACAGTGCCAAAAGTAATTGGGGCATTGTCCATCAGTGTTTGACGTATTTTTTTAACATCACCACCATCACTAAGGTCCATCATAGTATCTGCATGGTATTTTACTGCAACTTTAGCCTTCTCAATTTCCTCATCTAAATTTACATTCAAAGTGGAAGTTCCAATATTGACATTAACTTTAGTTTTCATTCCCTTGCCAATTCCAACATTATGAATTTTTTGCGGTCTTACATTATTGCTAGGGATAATTATCGAACCCTTTGCAATTTTTGGGATCAACCAATCGAGTGAAACGTCTTCATCTTTTGCAACTTGCTTCATTTCATCAGTTGCCACACCTCTTCGAGCAGAAGTCATTTGAGTTCCCATAATACTGTGTACTCATTTACCTGATTTAAACAATCGTGAAATTAATTTAAAAGTTGGATCGTATAGAAGTTAGCACTATATTAATAAAATAATAAGTCGCATATTTTTAAAAAATAATATCTCATATGAAACAATTAGAGAATGCATTCATCAAGGAAGAGAATTTTACAGCATGGAAGATAAATTTTGTTCCAATGATTACATCACACAGCCCTCAACATAATAGAATTAAATTAAATTAAATTTTTTTTCTAAAATTAATTTTTCAGATCTTATTTTAGAAATTCTTTGTAAAATAGGCTCAACAATACGTTCAGAGTCAGGAGAATTTAAAAAATTTTGCCTGATCTCAAAAACTCGTTCAATTAATTCAATTTCGGCAGAAGCTAAAGATTTGTAATTACAAAATTCAAAATTTTCAGATGCAAAAGGGTCATCTTCAGAAGAGGCCATCATCTAGGAGGGCTCCAACTTTCTTCCATGTCATCATCAATATTTTCAGAAATAAAATATTTTTTTTCGCATTTAAAACATTGCCAAAGAAACTTACCATCTTTTTTTTCTTGGTATTGCATAGGAAGTAAACAATTAGTACATTGCAGTTGATCAGGAACAGAGTCATCAGCCATAGGAATTTTACTCATACGACAAAAAAGTTAGTCAAGTATAAAATAGATAGTACAATTTTTAAATTTTAAAAAAATAAAGGAAAAATAGATTAGTGTTAGAAATTAGTAAATGATGTGAATTTATTATCAATAGGAGGCTCAGATCCATCATCAGGAGCAGGAATTCAAAGTGATATCAAGACGTTTTCAGTATTTGACGTTCATGCATTTACTGTAATTACAGCGATAACAGGACAAAACACATCAAATTTTGGCACAGTAGAACCAGTATCAAAAAAAATGGTAGAGAATCAATTGGAATCAATAATTTCAGATTTTAAAATTGACGGAATAAAAATTGGAATGGTATACAATTCAGAAATCATCAAAACAGTACATCAGTATTTAAAAAAATTGAAAATACCAATCGTAGTAGATCCAGTAATTAGATCAACTACAGGAGGAATGCTCATAAAAAAATCAGCAATAGATGACTTTAAAAAATTCATCATACCACTTGCAACAGTAATCACTCCGAATAAATTTGAGGCAGAAATTTTAGCAGAAATTAAAATTAATTCAAAAAATACACCTGAAAAAATTGCCAAAATAATACAGTCAATGGGGGCAAAAAATGTGGTAATTACAGGCGTAGAAACAAAAAAGGAACAGGTAGTAGATTTCGTACTAGAAAAAAATGAAAAATATTACATCGCGGATAAAAAAATTTTAAAAATAAATCGCGGTAGTGGATGCATTCATTCAGCAGCAGTATTGTATGCAATTATAAAAAATAAAAATGTAAAAGAATCGTTAAAATTTGCGAAAAAAATTACACTGAATTCAATTAAAAATTCTAAAAAAATAGGTAAAGGAATTGTAATTACAAATGTAGGTACATATGATGAAACAAAAATAAAATTATCGAATGCAATAAATGAATTTACTAAAATAAAAAATATTTATAAAAATATTCCAGAATGTCAAACAAATTTTGTGTATTCAAAAGAAAATCCAAAATCAATCAAAGAGATACTGGGAATTTCTGGAAGAATAGTCAAAGCAGGAAAAGACGTAATTGTTGCAGGAGATTTATCATATGGGGGTTCAAAACACGTTGCGACTGCACTATTAACAGTTAATAAAAAATATCCAAAAATTCATTCTGCAATAAATTTAAAATATAAAAAAGAAACAATATCTAAAATTAAAAAATCTAAATTGGCGACATATGATTATGATAGAAGTAAGGAGCCGCAGAATGTAAAAAGTAAAGGTTCGACCATAGAATGGGGGATTAAAACATCAATTAAAGATTCAAAAAAATCTCCAGATTTTATTCATCATAAAGGTGATTTTGGAAAAGAGCCAATGATCATAGTGTTTGGTGAAACACCAGACATAGTCATAAAAAAAATTATGAAAATTATTTAGAAAAAAAAGACAAATCTATCCTTGAACATAAATACTCAAATTTGAAATAAAGTTTGTGAAAGCGGTAATTCTTGCTGGAGGATTAGGAACAAGACTAAGACCATTGACAGACAATAAGCCCAAACCGATGTTACCAGTAGGGGAAAAACCAATTTTAGAGCACCTTGTAAATTGGGCAAAAAATAATGGAATTAAATCAATAGTTCTGTGTGTAAGTTATCTTAGAAAATCAATTGAAGACTATTTTCAAGATGGAAAGAAATTTGGAATCAAAATAGAGTACGCAGTATCAAGTAGTCAATTAGCTACAGCAGGACAGCTTAAAACGGCACAAGAATTTATCGACGAGGATTTTGTTTGTTTGTATGGCGATTCAATTTTTAATTTTAGTCTAAGGAACATGATGAAGCAGCATTCATCTAAAAAAGCATTCATCACAATGAGTCTAAATGAATATAAAACAAATTTACAATACGGGGTAATTGAAACTTCTAAAAATGGAAGAGTATTAAGCTGGAATGAAAAACCAGAAATTAAAGCTAACATAAACATGGGATGTTACATTATGAATCCAAAAGTTTTCAGTTTAATTCCAAAAAATAAATCGTATGGAATGGACGATGTGATTAAAAAAGCAATGAAAAGAAAAGAAAAAGTGAACAGTTTCATTACAAAAAAAGGATTTATGGATATTGGAAATAAGGAATCATACAAACAAGCATGTGAAGAATACAATAAAAAAATAGGTAAAATTTAGAAATGGTTGATGTGATTATAAGAGAACTAGAAGAAAAAGATTTTAAAAATGGATTTCTTACCACGTTGGATGTTTTACGAGAAACTAGTGGTATAAGTGAGGATAAAGCATTAGAAATTTTTAAGAAAATAAAATTAAATCCAGAACACGTCATAATTGTTGCAGAAATTGAAGGCAGAGTGATTGGTTCCGCAACGCTTCTAATTGAACCTAAATTTATTCACCAGGGAGGAATTGTAGGACACATAGAGGATGTTGTCGTAGACAGAAAATTCCAGAGCAAAAAAATTGGGGAAAAAATCATAACCCATGTGTTAGAACTTGCAAAAAATCATGGGTGCTATAAGACAATTCTAGATTGTTCAGATAGCGTTAAACCATTTTATGAAAAATTGGG
>JABHXI010000139.1 GCA_018657375.1 Candidatus Nitrosopumilus sp.
AAACGGTCATGAGTTATTAAATTTGACTAAAGATGGTAGTACAACTACACTTCAAATCAAAAAAATGAAATAATTTTATTCGTATAATATTTTTTTTATGTTTATTTCATAAAATTTTCTAAAAATATCGTTCATGTATTTTTCATGTTCTACACAATTTTTACTTATTTCTAATACTTCTTTTTTAACTTCCTTGCTCCAAAGACTTTGCTGCTTATCCTTCGAATCTATAATTGATGGGTTTTCTTTGACTTTTTCCATTATTTTTATTAGTTCTGTTGATAATTGACGAAATTTACTGATGTGTAGCAGATATGTTTGTGCTTCGTCCTTGTTAACTAAATTCATGATGTTTTGTATTTCATTATAATACGCTAAACTTGTTTCATCGTATTTTTTTAATTCTTGGACTCTTTTCTCCCAATATGCTTTTGTTGTTTTTTCTTGAATTTTATATGTAAATTGATTTTTTGCTAGAATTGAACCTAATTCTGCTAATTTTTTACTTTTTCTCTCGATAGTATTTTTAAAATTTTCCGAATCATGGCTCATTAATTAATTATTTTTGATTCGTACTAAATAACTTGACTTTTTTGCTTATTCCAAACGTCATCTACTTTTTTTGAATAACTCATAATACATTCTTCACAAAATGAATCCCACTCATCTATTTTTAATTTTTTAAAATAGACTAGTATCCATTTGTATTTGGGTTCTTTTTTATATTGAAATTGCTGAATTGTGTATATTTCTTTTTTATGAAACTTTTTCAAACATTCCTTACATTGTACTTTTTTATTTGTCTGCATTTTCTGTTAAAAATTTGTCCACATCTATTGCAGCCATACATCCAAATCCTGCTGCTGTGATTGCTTGTCTATAACTTCTATCGTGTACATCCCCTGCTGCAAAAATTCCCTCCATGTTTGTATGTGTTTTATTTTTTAACACGATGTATCCTTCATCATCTAAATCTATTTGACCTTTGAATAATTGTGTATTTGGTATGTGTCCAATTGCAACAAACAATCCTCCCACATCGATTGTTTTTTCCTCATTTGTTTTTATATTTTTTAATACTGCTTGCTGCATTTTCTGATCACCTTTAATTTCAATTACTTCTGAATTCCAATGAAATTGTATTTTTTCATTATTCATGGCTCTTTCTTGCATTACTTTACTTGCACGTAACTCTCCTCTTCTATGCACAACGTGAATTTTGGTTGCAAATTTTGTTAGAAATGTTGCCTCCTCAATTGCTGAATCCCCTCCTCCTACTACGACAAGTTCCATGTTTCTGAAGAATGGACCATCACATGTTGCACAATATGAAACTCCTTTACCTGAAAACTCCTCTTCTCCCTTAATTCCCATTTTTCTTGGATTTGCACCTGTTGCAATAATTATTGCCCGGCCTTCATATTCTTCAGAACTCGTCAATACTTTGTAAGGTTCACGTCTAAAATCTGTGTCCACTACTACGTCATCAACAATGGTTGTTCCCATTCTTTGAGACTGTTTTCTCATCTCTATCATTAAATCTGGACCCATTATCCCGTTCTCAAATCCTGGATAGTTTTCAACTTCGGTAGTGTTGACCAGCTGTCCTCCTGGTAGTAATCCTGATAAAATTAAAGTATCATAACCTGCTCTTGAGCAATAAATTCCTGCAGTGTACCCTGATGGCCCTGCACCAATGATGATTACGTCAAACTTCGTTTTCTTTGCATCTGGTATCTTTGGACCATCATTACTAGTTTGTAATGCTGCTTCTCCTGAATCTGCTGACATCATAGTGTATAACGTCTTTATTTCAATAATTTAAGTCAATATACTATTCTACTGTATTTCGTTTCTTATTTTTATCAAGTACTCTTCATGTTTTTTACACATTTTTTTATTATCTATTTGTGTAACGAAAAGATCTTTTTGCCAATGGGCATTAAACAACCTGCATTGACTGTTGTCACAAAAAGCATCCCCTGTTTCATAGTAGAATATTGCTTGCAATGCATACCCTTCAATGATATTTGAAATTCTGGAATCTCCATATTCTAAAAATTGACCTTTGTATTTTTTCTTTATCTCCCCAATTTCTTCTTTTGAGAAATTAGTCATTAGATCTAGGTAGTATTGTTTGGGTTTTGCAGGAGCTTCGATTGTACCTGTAGTTGAAATTATTATTGGATTTGATCCAACCCATGCTCTTGCATGATATCTGAAATCATTTTGATCAAATGTACATGTAAGTTTATTTGTAAAAATTATGTTTAAAACATCTTGATTTTTTTCCTTACTTGGAATTAGCTCTTCAGTTATTTTATTTAATTCAATTCCATCATAGAGTACCATTTCTTCTCTATTTGACATGTCCTTATTTTCTGATTCAATTAGAATTTCTTCCCTCGACGGAGTGTGTCTTTGAAACATTTTTTTTAAGTCAAATATCCTGCTACTGGCGATATTTTCATACATATTTTCATTTAAATTTTCAAAAATATTGTCTCTTACTTCTGTTTTAATTTGAAATGTATTCACAATAAATTTTTCTACATTTGTAATGTCTATTTCTGGAACTGAAGGTTCATTGTATAGTATTATTTTTGAAATTTTCACTGTAGAATAATTATTCCACTAATTACTTATCTCTCTAACTCTTTTAGTTTCTCAGCTACTATTTGCGCTGCCTTCTTTCCTGAATATAACATTGAACCAAATGTTGGTCCCATTCTTGCCAATCCATAAGTCTCAGTAACTGACATTCCTGCTGCAACTAATCCTGGATAGATTTCACCTGTTTTATTCACTACGTGCTCTTCACCGTCATTGACGTGCATTGGCTCCATTCCTTTCCATTCTGCTAGCCCTCTATCCACTAGTCTTTTCACTGCTACTGAATCGTGACCTGACGCATCTACTATTATTTTTGCTTCTAATGCTATTGGATCCACACATGTGATGTTTCGTGGTAATGCTGAAACTGGCATCCAGTTAACTACAATTCCTGCTACTCTTCCATTCTTTAAGACTAAATCATCAAATTTTGTAAGTTGTAAAAATTTTACTCCTGAATCACATGCTGCTCCAATTAATTTTGATACTGCGTGAGGTCCCGGTGTTAGGTACAATCCCTCTGCAACTTTTTTGTATGGGATTCCTAATTCGTCCCAAAACTTTTGTGCAGGTTCTCTAACTGTAACTGGATTCATCATGTATCCTCCTAACCAATATCCTCCGCCTAGGTAATTATTCTGTTCAATAACTAAAACTTTGTAACCCATGTTTGAAAGCTCTCTGCTAGCTGTTAATCCTGCAGGACCTGCACCGATAATTATTACATCTGATTCTGCTCTATCATCTAAAACTTCATGAAATTCATTTGCAATAGCACGTGTGATTACAACTTCACGAACATCTGTGAATATTTTTGTAGACTGTTCTGCTAATGTTGGCTCTTGCATGATGTGGATATTTTTATTATCCATTAATACTTTCGCACATTTTAAAATTAGCTCATACTAATTATTTTTAATTACTATGAGTAAATAAACTGGAAAATTTTGTTTATATCTTGATTTTTTTATCCTAAAATGCCCTGATATAAAAAATTTATAACCAAACTAACTTGAATTTTATTATATTGAGCATTTCTAAATTAACTCCATCTTCAGTTGATTCTGCTAAACCTAAAATTAATTGGGCTAGAATTGATGAGGCCGACAATTTTGCTAATACTGTAAAGCTATACCGTCAAGGAAAATATGATGAGGATAGTTTCAGACGCTTTAGACTTCAACATGGTGCATACGGTACTAGAATGACTAGTGATTATGCTATGGTTCGTGTTAAATTGCCTGCTGGTGAAATTTATCCTAAACAATTTGAAACACTATCTAGACTTAGCGAACAATATTCTATAGGCAGTGCCCATTTTTCCACAAGGGAAAATATTCAATTACATTGGGTAATCCTTGAGGATGTTTCAGAAATATTTAGGTCTCTTGCTGAAGTTGGCCTAACTTCAAGAGAGGCATGTGGAAATTCTGTACGAAATGTAATGTGCAGTCCATTATCTGGCGTTTGTTCTGATGAGAAATTTGACTCTACACCTTATGCTCTTGCAACTGCAAAATTCTTTTTACGAAATCCTATGGCACAAAGTCTTCCACGTAAATTTAAATTTAATTTCACTTGCTGTGAAAAACATGGAATGGTAAGAATGGTTGATGTTGGATTAATTCCAGAAATTCAACAAATCAACGGCTCTAAACAAAAAGGTTTCAAAATTTTCCTTGGTGGTGGTTTGGGCAATCGATCCTTTGTTGGACATCAGTTGGAAGATTTCACTCCTGAGGAAGATTTACTTTACACTTCTATTGCTGTCATGAGAATATTTGATAGATTAGGTGATAGAAAAAATCTTGCAAGAAATAGAATGCGTTATCTTGTTAATGACATGGGTTGGGAAAAATTCCAAAATCTCGTATTGAAAGAACGGGCAATTGTCAGAGCTACTCAATCTGTAGTTACTAAACTAAAAGTTGACACCACTCCTGATAAAATCACTCGCCCACTAAAAATTAGTGACGAGGGCGGAAGCTCGGTTCCTGACGGATATGCTAGATGGCTTAAATCAAACACAATAAAACAAAAACAGTCTGACTATCGTTCTGTCTTTATTACTTTAGAAGCTGGTGACATTACTTCAAATCAATTAAATTCTATGGCTGCTCTTATTCGTGAGTTCTCTTCTGAAGGCAAGGCTAGATCTGGATTTGTTCAGAATGTGGCACTACGATATGTGCATGAAGATGATTTAGTCAAATTGTATTCTCGACTTCTTGAAACTGGATTGGCAAAATCTGGCGGTTTAACTATGACTGCCCCTGTCGGTTGCTCTGGAACAACTTCTTGTAATTTGGCATTGACTAATTCTCATAGACTTGCAAAAGAAATTCAAAGAAAATTTCTTGAATTAAAACTTGACGAGGATGATGATCTCGCTGATTCTTCAATTAAGATTAGCGGATGTCCAAACTCATGTGCACAGCATGGTATTGCAACAATTGGTTTCTTTGGTGGTGGCGGTCGTTTGGGAAAAGACATGTATCCAAATTATCAGATGTCTCTTGGCGGTCGTTTTGATGCTGACACTACATTAGGTCAAACATGTCTTAGGGTACCAGCTAAGAGAGTAATTCCTGTTATTCTAAAAATAATTGAACTGTTTAAAGCAAATAAGCAATCTGATGACACTTTGAAATCTTGGATTCATAGAATTGTAAATGATAGTGAGGATTCTGACATTAAATCTATTGGTGATATCAAAAAAGTATTGGAACCTCTTGTTGCTCCTCCGACGAAAGAGGACGATCCTGATTTCTATCTTGATTATGGCAGTGACACTAGCTATCATACAAAAACCGGTAAGGGTGAATGTGCTGCTTGACTGAATCTGTTAAAGTTACTACTGATATTGATTCACTACGTTCTGAAATTCGAGACAATAGCGTTAGAGTAATTGACGTTAGACGTGAAGGTGATTACAAGCAAGATCATATTCCAAATTCTGTAAATTTACCTTTAGCCACTTTGTTGTCTGATGATAGTCCTGAACGTGTTTTGAAACTTGTAAATTCTCTAGGTATCGACGATGAAACTCCTGTCGTTGTTTACGATGATACTTTTGGCGCTTTGGCATCCAGAGTAGCTTGGACGTTAGAATGGATTGGACACTCCGATGTCACTTTACTTGAAACAACTTATGGTAATTGGAAATCATTGGGATTGGAAACTGATTCACTAACTCCCGAAATATCTAACAAGGAACATTCTATGAATTTACAATCTAATATTTTGGCAACTTCTGAATACCTGGAATCTGTAAAATCACGTGACGATGTGATTTTAATTGACAACAGGGAACGCTTGAACTATCTCGAACAACATATTCCTGGTGCTGTTAGTCTTCCTTATCGTACACTGGCAAGCAGTGATGGAATTCTTCGTTCAAAAGAAGACATGAAGAGATTATTTGATAATAGGGATATTTCTGGTGACTCTGAGATAATCACTTACTGTGGCAGTGTGGGAACTTTATCGGGATTGGCATACTATGCTCTTAAATCTGCAGGACTATCTAATACAAAATTGTATGTTAGATCCTTTAAGGAATGGAAAAATTTGGAGAAACCTACTGACAAACAACAAGATGCCAATTATTGGGATTTGTCTGCGGAATAATCTGAAAATATTCATGCCCAAAAATTAAACTATGTTATCTGCCGGACTTTCTCTGTATGATTGATTAGGCTATTTCGTCTCTAAGTTTTTTAGTTATTGTAACTTCCACGTCCTCTAAAACCTCTATCATCTTGTCTTTGTTATCTATCATGTAATCTGCACCTCTATCGCTTAGTCTTATTTTCCATAATCTTATTTCTCTGTGAGCTTCAAAGAAATTCTCTATCATTTGCTCCCCTGATTTTGCTGGATCAATGAATTGATCAAAAGCCTCTACTGCTTTCTCTATGTTTGCCTCCTCAATTGCCTCTTTTGCCGATTGAATTGCTTGACTCATTATCTTCAAATTTTTAACTGGCTTTGGAAGTTTCTTTCTTGTAATTCCAAATAATCCTATTTTTTCTTTACCTACTTTTTCTGCAAAGTTATCTGAAAGATCATAAATTGGTATTTTACTTAGACCGTCACGTTTTTCATTCTGTACGATTAGTCCTTTTTCTAGTAGTTTTCTTAAAGCTTTTTCTGCATCAATTTTATCTAAGAATGTTGTCCAAACAATTGCTCCTATTGTATGGTATCCTTGTTTAACTGATTCTAGAACCACAACTTCTTCAATTCTTTTGAATCCTTCTTCAATTCTTACGTTGACAAAGTCTTTATCTCTAATTGACTTTCTAGCATTTTTAACATCTATTTCTATTGCGTGTTTTAGTGCTTGTAGTGATTCTGGTACTTGATTTAGCAATGATAGGAAACATGCTTTGTTGTACCATGCCATTCCATATGTCTTGTCTGACTCTATTGCTTTGTTGACTGCATCTAATGCTTGCGAATATTTTCTCTGTTCATAATGAACTAATCCTTTAAGATTCCATGCTTCTGGATTCGTTACATCTATTTCTAAAATTTTATCATATACTTTTAGTGCATCATTGTGATCCTCTAGATGAAATCTTGCATATCCTAATTTCATTAAGATTTCAATATTGTCTGGTTCAATTCGTAATGCTTGCTCAAATACTTCTATGGCGTCGTCTAGTTTTTCATCTGCCATTAAGTTGATGCCTTTTTTAAATAATTTTTTAATATTGTAACTTGGATCTACTAAGCTGGTTTCTTTGGTAACTGTGCTTTCTGATCCTTTTTTCTCTACTTTTGCCTCTACTTTTTTATTTTTTTTACCAAACAACTTGTCAATTTTTTATCTTCATCTAGATAAATACCATTTTAATTGTGATTATTCTTGATAATTTGGCATTTTAGTTGGATTTTGCGATCCAAATCCTGAAATACTTCATACATTAACCAACCACTGTGTCATCTCAGCCACGAATTGAAATCCAGGGTCAGTCGCCATTTAAGCAATCTGGCGTTTATGAGGCTCAGATATCGCTAATTGATGTTAAACCATCTGATGATCAAATTCGCGAAAAAAGTTTTTCTCCTTTATGGAAGGGAAATTTTCATCTTAGGGTCAAAGATGGTATTTTTTCTGAAGTAGTGGGAGACTCTGAAAACCCTCTTCCTAAATCTATCAATGATGTGGATGTTGTTTGGGTTGTTGTAAATGATTTATTCTCTTCAGTATATTCCGTTTTTGATGTCCGGTTGCGAAAATCATCTGAACCATCTGCTAAGTCTTCTATTCAAAAAGAAAAAAATGAAACATCTAAAAATAATGTAAAATCTAAACCTACTTCAAAAAATACTTCTAATTTTAATTCTAAAGGCACCACTGGTGCATCTGGAGAGCGAGGTCAACCTGGCGACAAAGGTATTGCTGGTCCGCCTGGTCAACCTGGCGACAAAGGTCAACCTGGTCAACCTGGACAACAAGGTCCACTTGGAGGCAAGGGGCCACTTGGTCCCCCTGGTGCCACTGGAGACAAAGGTGCCACTGGCGACAAAGGTTCACAAGGAGACAAGGGACTTTCTGGCGACAAGGGACTTTCTGGAGACAAGGGAATTACTGGCGACAAAGGTGACAAAGGTGACAAAGGCACCACTGGTGCATCTGGTGACAAAGGTGACAAAGGCACCACTGGTGCCACTGGAGACAAGGGACTTTCTGGATTAAAAGGCACCATTGGACCATCTGGCGAAAAAGGTCCGACTGGTTTGTCTGGAGACAAGGGACTTTCTGGAATTCGCGGTCCCCCTGGTGCCACTGGAGACAAAGGTCCGCAAGGTACTATTGGAGACAAGGGACTAACTGGTCCTGTTGGAGTTCCAGGATCCAAGGGTCCGACTGGCACATCTGGAGTTCAGGGTGAAAAAGGAATCCATGGTCCGCCCGGCCCTGTTGGGGAAAGAGGTGCTGTTGGTGCCACTGGAGACAAAGGTCCGCAAGGTACTATTGGAGACAAGGGACTAACTGGTCCTGTTGGAGTTCCAGGATCCAAGGGTCCGACTGGTCCTGTTGGAGTTCCAGGATCCAAGGGTCCGACTGGCACATCTGGAGTTCAGGGTGAAAAAGGAATCCATGGTCCGCCCGGCCCACTTGGAGAAAGAGGTACCACTGGTCCACTTGGAGACAAAGGTCCACTTGGTCCGCCCGGTCCACTTGGAGACAAGGGACTAAGCGGTCCTGAAGGTCCACTTGGAGACAAAGGTCCACAAGGTCCGCAAGGTCCAGCAGGTACTAAGGGACTAACTGGAGTTCCGGGACCCCAGGGTGAAAAAGGAGACAAAGGTCCACTTGGTCCACTTGGAGACAAAGGTAATACTGGTCCGACTGGAATGCCTGGAGACAAAGGTCCGCAAGGTCCGCAAGGTACTCAAGGAGAAAGAGGCACCACTGGTTTATCTGGAGACAAAGGTCCGCAAGGTCCGCAAGGAATTCAAGGTCCGCAAGGTGAACGTGGTCCTACAGGGCCTATTGGATCAATTGGTGAATCTGGCCCTGTCGGAGGACAAGGTCCTGTTGGCCCAGCTGGTCCAAGAGGTCCACCCGGCCCTCCTGGAGAAAGAGGTCCATCTCGTGGAATGTCTTCTGAACAAAAAGCAATCTTTAAGGAGCTTTTAGAAATTTTGACCACCAAAGATATCATTAACACCGAAGAGCAAATTAAATTATTGAGTTACCTGTACTGATAATTTCCTAAAACTATTTCCTAAAACTATTTCCTAAAACTATTTCCTAAAACTATTTCCTAAAACTATTTCCTAAAACTATTTCCTAAAACTATTTCCTAAAACTATTTCCTA
>JABHXI010000140.1 GCA_018657375.1 Candidatus Nitrosopumilus sp.
AGTTCCAGTTGCTTCGTAATTCCCTTCTTTGTCCAATCCGGCAGTGTTAAACAAATTACCAGTTGCTATGTGAGTACCATCTTTATCAAAACCGTTTTTGTCGTATCCATTTTTGTTGAATCCATCTTGATCGTATCCCAGTTTGTTAAAACCATCTTTGCCAAATCCTTCTTCGTCGAATTCAGTTCCAGTTGCTTTGTGATACCCTTCTTCGTTGAATGGTGTTCCAGTTGCTTCGTAATTCCCTTCTTTGTCCAATCCGGCAGTGTTAAACAAATTACCAGTTGCTATGTGAGTACCATCTTTATCAAAACCGTTTTTGTCGTATCCATTTTTACTTAATCCATCTTGATCGTATCCCAGTTTGTTAAAACCATCTTTGCCAAATCCTTCTTCGTCGAATTTTGTTCCAGTTGCTTTGTGATACCCATCTTTGCTGAATCCGTTTTTGCTCATAACAAAATTTTATGAATTGCGTTTAGTTAAGGTATCTTTTTTTGCCACCTGCATTAAGTCTCGCCATATTCTTTTGATAGTGTTCCCTCTGCTTCGTCCCATGTTCTTCATAAGTTTTAACCGCTATGGATTTGATAATTTTTCTGGTGAAATGGTAATTTCTCAAAGTTTTTCAGGCATGATTTCAATGACTGAAACGCATACTGAGTTTTTCTTATGTTACAATAACAATATACACCAGAATAAGTAAAAATTACTGCTGATGATTAACCAAACTCTCTAAGCTATACTGACTAAATGATGAGCATTGCCGAATTATGAAGCATTTTTTAAATATTGCAGAGCGTCTAAAAATAAATTGAAACACCAGGAGAACTGAAATGGGTTTATTTTTCAATCAATATTAGTATGAGGAGCATTTTATTAGAGCAATGAAAGACATCCCTAAAAGATTTCCAGAGTACTCAATTATGCATAAAACAATTTTAAATCAAATTAAAAAATTAGAAAAAGAGGATGAAACGTTAGAAGTTAAAAATAAAATAAAAATATACGCGTTAGAATTAAAAAAAATAGAGGATATGTTTCCAGAAAATTTTTTTGAAAAGGAAAATTAATTATTTATGATCATCGCCACAGTCGCATGAAGGATCATTTCCTTTATGAGACATCAACCTTACAACCATCTCGTCACGAATTTTAAGTAAATCCTCAACTTGATTTTTTAATGTTTCAGAAACCCAATTTTCTTTTTGTAATGCTCTAACATTATCAATAATCTCAAGATCAATATTCAGCAAACTATCCATTAGTTCTTCTTGTTCATTCATAGCAAATCATAGAACATACTTGGAAAAAAACTATTCTAATTAAGATGTTAAAACCTATGCTTCCAATTTTTCTTTAAGTAATTTTTTTCTAACCAGAATTGGTATTTTGTAGTATGCACCCAAGGCCATAGCATCGGATGCACGCTGATTTCGCAACACAAGATCTTTTTTACCGGTAAAGTAAAGATTGGCCCTTAAAACATCCCCGCTGTCATAGATTTTTACCTTGACCAAAGTTAGTTCATTTTGTTCACAAATTTCTTCAATCATGCGATAGATAGAAGGTGCCTGTTCACTCTCAGTTTCATCAAAACTCTGAATATGTTTTGCAACTTCGCCTGAAAACGCACGCATGTGGAATTCTTTGCCATTATCAGCCCTTAGAACCACCATACCCTCAACAGCATACGGGTCGACAAATCCAACATAGTCAATCTTGACAGAATCATAGTCCGGTTCTGGTGCTTGATCAATATTCATTAGCTTACGCACAAACTTTGGATATATTGCTTATAAAGATAGCAAAATCAAGAGATCAAAATAGAAATGATCACCATTAGAAATCAATCACAATTGACACATAACCCCAAATTATTTAAAATCCAGGTATAAGGTAGCATAATGTCAACAAATCCAGAAAAAGCGGTTTCCTACGTTTTAAGCAAATACGTTACAGAGTACATGGACAAAGATGTTCTGATACTGGACATGGACACGGAGACAAGAGAAGCTGCAACAATGTTGAGGAATTATGAAAGAGACGACATAATCGTAGTGGATAAAGAAAAAATTCCAGTTGGGATTGTAACAGACGAAGATATTCTTAGTAAAGTTAGTGATGTGACAGTTTACGCAGAAGCAACCACATTGAAAGAAATAATGAGTAAACCGTTAATCACAATAAGTAACAAGTCCACATTGCAAGATGCGTTGCACAAAATGCGAGACAACAACGTTAGAAAGCTTCCAATATTATCAAAGAAAAATCAGGTAGTGGGGATAATTTTTCAATCAAGTATTGCAAACGTGATCAGAGATGCAACTGCAGTTGCACCCAGATTGTTAAGTCCTCCAGTAAAAGCAGTTTTAGGAAATTTAGGATTTGTATTGCAATTTGCAGGTGTGTTGTTGCTTGTTCCAGCTATTGTTGCAACGTTACTAGAAGACACGGTTGCGGCAACTGGAATGTATCTGACAACAGTCCTGTTACTGGTAACGGGATTTTTCTTAAACTCGTATGGGGAAAAAGCAAGCCTTAATCTGCAACAGGCGTCAGTACTGGTATTTTCTAGTTTATTTTTACTGTCATTGTTTGGAACGATACCGTATCTGTACGTGTTTCCAAGTGACGCCCCACCAGCAGAGGTATTTGCAAATGCATTCTTTTCAAGTGCAGCAGGATTTACAACGGGGGGAATTTCATTATTTGACGAGCCAGAAAAATTATCGCAAAGTTTTACATTTTTCCGTAGCTATACACAGCTAGTAGGCGGAATGAGTTTCATTTACCTTGTAATTACAGCGTTCTATCCAGAATCAAAATTACAGGCAATGAGGGGCTTCATATCTGGAAAAACACTCCACATGAAAGAGCTGTTTCTTACAATTACAGTTATCTTTGGAATTTATATTGTAATTGTCGCTTCACTGCTATACGCATTTGGGGAGAGAGATATCATCGACAATTTTTCTCTGGCGATGAGTACACTTTCAACGGGAGGGTTCACGCCAACATCGACAATTCTGGAGGGTTTGCTATGGCAAGAATACATAGTGTTGATGGGCGCGATGATATTAGGGGCACTGCCATTTACATTCCACTACGCATTTGTTAGAAAAAAATTCTTGTCCCCAAAATTAGGAAAAGAAGTTCTGACGTATTTTGGAATTTTAGGCGGTGCAACTATTTTGTTTGCTATAGTAAGCGGACTGGATCCAATGCAAAGCGCATTTTATTCCGTGTCAGCCAGTACTACTGCAGGATTGCAGATGAATAGTTTAGCAGGGCTCAGCGGAGGAGCGCATACGATTCTAATCATACTGATGTTTATCGGAGGATGTGGATTTTCAACCGCAGGGGGTTTGAAGATTTTCAGACTGTTCCACCTAACAGACATTAGAGCATTTTTATCTAAAATACGAAGATGTGAATTACCAAACCAGAATAAAAAAGAACTCATATCAACTTTAATCATTCTTGGATTATTTCCAATAATATCAGCAATTACAGGTGCACATCTTGCAGAAATAGAAAACGTGCCATACCAGGATGCGTTCTTTGAGGCAGCA
>JABHXI010000141.1 GCA_018657375.1 Candidatus Nitrosopumilus sp.
AGTTCCAATTTCTACAGATGCAGCGCAACCGCATGCAGCGTCTTCACCAGAAGAAGGCATTGTTTGTTCAGGAACAGTTTCTTGTGGAACAGTTTCTTGTGGAACAGTTTCTTGTGGAACAGTTTCTTGTGGAACAGTTTCTTGCGGCGTATCCTCATAAACACTTCTTGTTTGTGCATAATCAGTGTCGTCCTTCAAATGAGCCTCACCCCTATTGGTTTGATAACCACCAGAAGATGCACTTGTTTGATATCCGACAAGATTGTTAGGATCAATTCCTTGTTGTCCTTGTGCTTGGTTTTTCATGGATCTACTACTGACAATAAAGAATCCGATACCACCAACAGCTGCTAATCCAGCCATCCCATAGATAATCATAATTGGGAAACCACCAGTGGATGTTGTCATGTAATCATCAGGAGGAGTAGGAGTGACACCAATAATTTCAACACCATCTAAAACATCTAAAGCACCAAATCCAATTGAAGACAAGTTTGCAGTATCAGTGGATTGAACACTTCTTACGGTATAAGTTTCATCTGCCATTACTTCGGCTTCATAAATACGCTCAACTTGTCTGCCTTCCCTAATACTACTTTCACCCATGGTCCAACTAGATACAACAAATCCTGCAATTGAATCATCCAATCCAAATGTACTAGCATCAGCGTTAATTCCAGTTGGGTCAAACAAGAAATGCCAATTAGTTAATGGTTGTTCTAAAATAAAATCAGCGTTAATTAATTCTCGACTAAGAACAGATTCAGCTTCAGTTCCTACAAATGTATTATACAGAATTGGTTCTTGAGTTTCAAGAACACCAAGAGGAAGGTTAATTTCAATTCCATCAATCGTAATTGGAGATGTGGTTGTTAATCCCCTCCATCCTAAATCAACTAATTTCTTTTGTGAATCTTCTGTAATGATATAATCAGTTAAAGTTCCCTCTAAAACTACACGATAGTCAATAGATGTTTGAATACTTCGGCCTTTTAGTTGAAATTCATACGTAACATTCAAGTCAGAAATTCTTGCCTGACTTCCATCAGATTGAATTCCATTGTTTAGATTAGCCATCAATTCTTGGACTCCAGGATTTGAGGAATCAGCGATACCAGACACAACCCATTGGCTGTTACTTAATGTGTCAAACAAAACACCACCGTTTGGATATTCAATAAAGACAGTTTTGAGGTAACTCATCTTAAATGGAGATTCGTCATTATTTGGATTAATTCGAGTATCTAATTGTGCACCCCAAGCAGGAGCACTTGTACCAACAACGATAAGTCCAGCAAGCAAAATAGTTAAAATTATAGCCTTGGCCACGACTAAAATCGTCTAAATAACCATAATAAACTTATGGTAATTTCTTAGATAAACGATAATTTAACGAAATAAGGATCTTGTAAAAAGTAATATGGAGTAACGGATATAGAATATTTGTTCTGGGGATTATGATATGATTACAGTATTAGCAGGAGGTACGGGTTCCGTCAAATTAGTACGGGGTTTGGTTGCACAACATGATAAAGTAAACGTAATTACAAATGTCGGAGACAATTATTGGTTATACGGCCTATACGTATGTCCAGATATTGATACAATAATTTACGGCCTAGCAGATCTACTTGATCAAGACAAGGGATGGGGAATTAAAAAAGACACATTCAACTTTTTGCGTCAAATGGAAGTATTTGGTGAAGAGACATGGTTTGGTGTTGGAGATAGAGATGCAGCTACACATTTGATTAGAACAAATATGTTGAAAAATGGAAAAAATCTCAGCGACATTACAAAATGGATGTGTAAAAAATTTGCAGTTACTGCAAACATAATTCCAGTTACAGATAACACTGTGGAGACAAGAATTACTACAAACAAAGGAGAATTACACTTACAAGAATATTGGGTAAAACACAGAGGAATGGATCCAGTAGAAGGAATTCAATACATCGGATCAGATAAAGCAAGACCAAATCCTGAAGCAATAAATGCAATTCATGATGCAGATATGGTAATACTAGCACCAGGAAACCCACTAACATCAATAGGCCCAATGCTACAGATTAAAGGAATTAGAAAAGAGTTGTCAAAAATTAAGAAGAGGGTTGTCGCAGTAAGTCCATTAATCGGAGAGAACTCAATTAGCGGTCCTGCAGCAAAATACATGCAAGCAGCAGGAATAGAATCAAACGCATACGGATTAGCAAAAATGTATTCAGACGTATGCTCAAATGTCATTGTAGATACAAAAGATAAATCGCTAGTTAGTAAAATTCAAGACCTGGACATGAAAGCGTACGATACAAAAATTACCATGAAGAATAAATTGGCAGAAGACGCATTAGCAAATTTCATTTTAAAACAAGTGCACGTTTAATTTGAAAACAGCAGCAGTCATCCCAGTAAAAACATTCTCGAATGCAAAAACACGTTTACAGTTACCTTCAGAAAAAATAGAAGAATTGTGCAAAGTGATGTTAGAAGAAATATTACAAGTTTTGTCAATATCGCCTAAAATTGAAAAAATAATCATAGTGACAAAAGAAAAAAAAGCCATAGAAATTGCTAAAAAATTTAACGCGGTGATAATAATGGATGAAAAAGAAGAGAGCGTAAATCAAGCAGTGTCTTTGGCAGAAGAATACCTATTAGAGAATAATTTTGTCGCATCGATGGTATTTCCTCAAGACATACCAGGCATCAAAACACAGGACATTGATTTTATGTTAAATTACAAAACACATCCAAATTTTGCAATAATTGTCCCATCACGTAAATTTGATGGGACAAATGCACTTGTAAGAATGCCAGTAAATTTAATGGAGACACATTATGATAACGACAGCTATAGAAACCACATGGCCGAAGCAAAGAAGAACACACGTAATGTCGCAATGGTATTTGTTAAACGAATAATGCTGGACATAGACGATAAAGAAGATTTAGAGTTGTTTTTAAAACAAAATGAAAAACCAGATCTTATAGAAAAAATTAAAAAAATTCTAAACTAACGATTTTTTTAAATAAAATTTATTTAAAATCAAAATACAAGTTCCCAATATTCCAGAAAATAAGAATATCCACTCCAAGGATGACATTAGAGGGTTAGCAAAGGCAATTTCCAAAGGAACGTAGTTAATTTGAGAAATAAAATGAGCGTATGCAAAAATGAAATAATTTGTAGCCCAATGAATCAACAGAGAAGCAACAATGCCATACCTAAGATACACCCAGCCAAGAATTATACCGCCCGCAGTTGCCTGAGCAAACTTACCCTCACTCCAGGAATCACTAAATGCAATATGAGAAAATCCAAATAAAATGCCTACAAAAATAATCAGCAAAATTGCTTTTTTAGAATCAAACATATTCAATGAGGAAGGGGACCACAGACATTTTACAAAATAACGTATCGAAGTTCGAGCAGAGTACAAGGCAAACAAAGGAATTCCAACTAAGATTATACGGAAAACAAACTCCTCCAACAAAGGTGCAAGGGATACGTAGAAAAATTGAATTAAACTATTGCCTCCAAGAGGAGGGACAGTTACAATTCCAAAGGATTCCTGAATAAAATTAATTATTGCAGAAATCAGAATAAGTATAGAAAGCCATTTCGTCATAGCAAACATATAATTTAATTTGGCATCATATTTGCCCATAGAAATTAGGGATGAAATGGATTTTAGAAAGTGCTGTTTAGGTCCAAGAATGGCAATTACAAAAATAACCAGATAAAATACCCATAGAATGACAAACGCATCGCCAAGACTAACACCAAAGGAAGATTGATAGAAATCAGTTTGATTAAAAATATCCAAATGAGTAAGAGGATAATCATAATGAATGTCATCGCCAATATCACTTTCAAAAACAACGTAAATTCCAATGGGAAAAGAAATTACAAGCAGTCCAAAAATTATAGACAGTAAAGCAGTGAAAGGAATACCAAGTAATTGAATTATTTTATTTTGATTTTGCAATTTTGTTCTAATGAAGTTCGATTGTATCTTCTGCAAAACCTAAGTGAACAAGAGTCTCTTTGATGGTATCTCTATGATCACCTTGTAAGAAAATATAGCCTTCTTTGGCAGTACCGCCACAAGCATATTTGTTTTTAAGATCTTTTGCAACAGTTTCCAAATTATTTAATTTTGGATCTAAGCCTTCAATCATAGTGCCTTTTTTCTTAAATCTTCTAGTTTCTAAACGAATTATAATTTTAGTACTATCTTTAGCAAGTTCTCCACATGCGCACAAGTCTTCAGGAAGACCACAAGTATTACAAATTACTGCCATATGTTCTGAATTGATTCAAGGATACGGACTATTAAGCCTTCTTTGAGCATAGAAAATCAAAACAATCAGATTTTTTAAATAGAAAAATAAGAAAAAACAATGACGGAAGAACTTAGAAAGAAAGCTGCAGAAATGCTGCTAAATGGGGCGACTCTACTAAGTGAGCCATGTCCATATTGTAAGGGGGTAAGAGTAATGAAAGAAGGGCAAGCACTATGCACAAAATGTGGAAGGGCGCCAGAAAAAAGGAAAATAGTAACTGAGGAAAAGGAAGTAAAAAACAAAAATCCCCTAAAAAACACACTAGATAAAAAATTAGAAATATTATCAAAAGAACTAGAACGAGAGACGGATCACGATAAACAGCAATCCATACTAAAATCAATCAATTTAGTACTGGAAATGATGGAAAAAATCAAAAAACAATAATAAAGTTTTTATGTTAAAATTTATTTTTCTGAATCATAATGGCAGATAAAGCAGCACCACTTCCAGCATCAAGTGGGGGTCTCATGAGATTCTTCGAAGATGAAACAAAAGGTTTCAAATTAGATCCAAGATTAGTAGTTTCAATTCCAATTGGCTTAATTGCAGTTTCATGGATAATTGACACACTTTTCGCTCCGTGAAAAAATAATGGAACAAGAATCAGACGACGTTTCAAATATACACGATAGGTTTTCTCTTACTTTAGTAAATCCAGGATCCAAGTATTTCTCACTGGTAGGATCATTGGTAGTAGGAATAGTAATCGTATTAGCAACATGTTTTGGATATCTCAACTTAGAGTTCAATGAATTTTGGTACAAGATACCAATGGTGTTAGCAGTAATGGCTGCAATGCAATTACTAGACATAAAATTTGCAAAGAAAAAAGAATATTCAAAATCACTGCATTCATCACTTTTTGGAAACATGCTCTGGGTGGTTACAATTCTAATGGGAATACTAGCAAGTGTAGTGCTATCAAAAGACACATCACTGTTTTTCATTACATTTGGAATGATACTTTTTGCAAGTTTTAGAATTGGCTTGTATACAACAACGTTGGGGGCAAGTCTGAAAAAAGCATGGGCAATTGCATTCATTCAGCCACTAGCAATGTTTCTGGTATTGATTCCACAAGAATCATGGATTCCAATGCTTTCCAATCCAATTGCATTAGGATATGGATTTACATTTTTAATTATTGCAACCGCATGGTCAGTAGTAACAGATAGAGCAGGAAGACCAGGAATGAAAAGCACACACAAAACCATTCAAGCATATCTTGCATCGCAAGGTAACGATGTTAGTGATGCTGAAGAATTGATGGGAGAACATGCAACTGAAACTAAAGTTGCAACATTTCAAATAAAATTATCATCACATGACGGAGCTAAAGAATTCAGAATGGTGTTACCAGAGATTCACCCAGGACCATACCATCCAGTAGGAGGCAGCAACATCCCATACCTAATTTACAAAAATCTATCATCATCTGCAATGGTAATGCACAGCATATCTGATCATGCGTTAAACCTGCCATCAAGAAACGAGGTAGATAATTATCTAAATAACTTGCAAAATTTTGAGGTAAAAGAAGAAGGCATGAAATGTACAGAGCCGATGGTAGTTCAAATTAACAAAGCAAGGGTTACAGGAATACTATTTGGAAATAATCCGTTGCTGTTGCTATCGTTATCACCACACGGCATGGAAGATATTCCCAATTACATAAAAAAAGAAATCGAACAATACGGAAATAATAGAAATTATACAAAAATAATGACTGTTGATTGTCACAATGCGATGGGTGAAGAAATTTCAAAAGAAGACGGAGAGGACCTATTGAAAGCTGCTAAATCATGTCTGGATTCATTAATTACAAAAGATAGTTTTCCAATAGAATTCGGATATGCAAATACCGAGGGCATGGATGTGTGGGCAGAGGATTTAGGAATGGGAGGATTAGGAATTACGTGTCTGAAAATTAACGATAAAAAATATTTTCTAGGATGGGCAGATGCCAACAACATGGAAAATGGAGTCAGAGAGAAAATCGTAGAAAACTTTTCAAATAATGGAAACAATCTATTAGAAATTTGTACGTCAGACACACACTATGCGGCAGTTAAAGCAAGAAACAGAAACGGGTATTATCAATTAGGATTAATTACAAGTTCAGATAAAATTTCAAAATGGCTCAGTAAAATTGCAGAAAATTCACAACTAAACATCACATCGGCAAAATATGAAATTTTAGAGAATGAAACCAAAGTTAGAGTCATGGGCAAGAGCATCTACGAAGATTATTCAAAAGCTTTAGACAACTCATTGAAAATTACCAAAATTTTTGTAATTGCCAGTCTAGGGTTATTCATAACTAGTCTGTTTCTATAGTTTTCATTTGATCAACATTGCCATAAAACTCATCAATAAATGAAGAAAATTGAAAAATAGGCACGATCGGAACTCTGTCAACAAAGTCAATCTTGTCATGATGCAAAGTAACAATAACAGGTACAGCCGTAGAGCCAGGGGTTTTAGCAACATATTGCTTGGTTCTTTCAATTTGTTTCCGGACAGCAGATGATAAGGATGATTGACTGTATGTTTTCCAATGCTTGCAATCAATCAGAATTGCAATACCCAAACGAATTCCAACGACATCAATTTCCATCCTAGGTTTTGTTAGCATTAAATTTTTAATCACAGCAAAATTTTTGGATGATAAAATTTCAGCAGTTAACCCTTCAAAATCTCTCCAATCCAACGCAATCGAGATTTCATCTAATGGCAACCCATGTTGAAGGAAGGAAATTGCAATTTTTAATTTATCACCAGCTTCAAAATAATAGAAACTATCGGTCAGTGTTCCAAACCCGTTATCAACAAAATTATTTAAAATGTCTTCAGAGTCATCAAGATTAATCTCAGTTACAGTAGAAAAATCCTTGACAGACACACCGCCTTGAATTATTCCATTTAAGCTAGTAATCATTTTTGGATAAATTTTCAATTATGATTTTTGCGTAACACCGGAAATATAGGTTTTATTAGAAGCATTTAGAATTAGCAGTATGAAAAAAATGCTAGTAATCATACTAGCTCTTTCAATCATAATAATAACACACAATCAAGTGTTTGCAGAAAAAAATACTTTTGCAGATTCAATAAAATTTATTCAGTATTTAGATGAAAATACAGCATTAGAAGAAGTAAGAAACGGTAATCTTGACATGTATTATTATACAATTTCGTCAGATAGACTGGAAAGTAATCAATCAAGGGAGGGATTGAAAGTTTATGATTCCACAGGAGGATCATACAGCCTACTAGTGAATCCAGCAGAATCAGAAAAATTTAATCCGTTTTCAAATAAAGATGCCAGATTTGCCTTGAACTACCTACTAGATAGGAAATTAATCGTTAATGAACTGATGGGAGGATACGGATCTTCAATTATATCCTATTACGGGCCAACGGATCCAGAGTACAT
>JABHXI010000142.1 GCA_018657375.1 Candidatus Nitrosopumilus sp.
ATATTCAGTTAAATCTTCAGTGTTACCATTCCCAACGATAATAGATTCACCATAATCATCGTATTGTGGTCTTCCAGCTCTACCGCAAAGTTGTTTGTATTCTAAAATACTAATGGGTCTATTTGCACCAATTTTTGCATTATATCTATTGATATTTGAAATTACAACTCTCCTTGCTGGAAGATTGACACCAGCAGCTAAAGTTGGAGTTGATGATAGTAGTTTAATTGTTCCTTTACGAAATTCTTTTTCTACAATTTCTCTACATTTTTGATTTAATCCTGCATGATGAAACGCAACTCCTTTTTTTATAAGAGTTGCCAAAGTTTTTACAATTTCTGTATGCTCATTTTCTGCAAGAATTTGTTTTGATGTTTTTTCTAATGCAGATAATTCCTTTTTTTGTAAAAATTGCGAAATAATGTCAGATGCTTTTGTCGCAAGCGATTTTGAACTCACCCTAGTTGCGGCAAAAACTAGAGACTGACCACCTTCCTGAACACATTGTACGCCTAAATCTATAGGAATTCCCCGTAAACTAGGCTTAACCTCAAATGTTTTGCCATCACTCATTGTAACTTGTCCTCCATCACATACCCCTTCAGATAATGGAACTGGTCTCCAGTCATTTTTTACTAATTTGCAATCAAGCCATTTTGCAATTTCATCAGAATTAGTTATTGTTGCACTAAGACCAACGATTTGGGGTTTAGTATCTAATAATTTTAAATGAGTTAAAATCATTTCAAGTGTTGGGCCCCTACCTTCATCTCCAATCAAATGGACTTCATCGGATATCACCAAACCAATTTCTTCAATCCATTCAGCACCATGTCTAATTATAGAATCCATTTTTTCATTGGTTAAAATTAAAACATTACTACTTTCTAAATTTTTTTCAATATGCTCAAAATCCCCAGTGGAAATACCTGTTTTAATTTTATTACCAATAGAAATTTTTTCTAGTTTTTTAAATTCTGTAAATTTTTCAGCAGCTAATGCACGCAATGGACTAAGATAAACTACCTTGCCCTTATTTTTTGAAAGGTAGCTAAGCATTGCAAGCATTGCAATCAAAGTTTTTCCACTTGCAGTGGGTGCGGAAACCAAAATACTTTTTCCATTCAATAATCCAAACTTGACACTATCAGATTGTGGAGGATATAATTTTTGATAGACTTGTGATTTTAAAAAATTAATTGCAGAGTCCGGAAGTGGTAGTGTGTCTATTTTCATACTCGGTTATAATGACCAGGTTTTGATTCATAAATAGATGCTTCTCTGAGCATTCGTCTAATGTAATTTCTTGCTTCCTCTTCACTGAATTTTTCACTTTTTTCAAGTTCTTCTACAAAGGCTCTTTCTTCAACTGGGACTTTATTATCACCTTCGAGGCTTTTTAGAACATCCATGAATAATTGCATTTTTGAAACCTCACTTCTTGGTTTTCCCTGCAGTACGCCAAGATCAACTTTGCCAGTATTAACATCAACGCCTGCATCTTGAAGCATACTTTGAATTAGAAATATCGCACGTTCGGCATCTTCCTCTTCAACTTTATCTTTCATGAGTAATCTAGCCCTGGCAGTTGAAAGTCGAATAATTCCTTCCAATTGTCTAGGAGTCACAGTGATCATTTCCTCAGATTCAACATTTCTCATCTGGAGGTAATAATCAAGAATTTTTGCTTCGGCTTCTTTTGTTAGCTCAGGTCTACCACGTTTTGCATATGAAAGATATTTTGTTAACAAATCAACTTCAATTACAGATTTTTTATCAGTTCCAGAGCTAGTATTTCTCCTAATGATGTGTTTGGCAATTTGCATATCTCTTTCTTTAGTAGGAATATCCCTAACAACAAAAATTAAATCAAATCTTGTCAATAACGGAATAGGTAAATTCACATTTTCGGTAATATTTTTGAATGGATCATATTTTCCATACATAGGGTTTGCTGCAGCTAAAATGGATGTTCTAGCATTTAGCGTAGCTACAATTCCACCTTTTGCAATACTTGCAGATTGTTGTTCCATAACTTCGTGCAGTGCACTTCTATCTTCAGGTTTCATTTTATCAAATTCGTCTATGCTTACTAAACCCTGATCACCTAGTACAACTGCACCAGCTTCTAACATCATAATTCCTGTTTTATCACGTACTACAGCAGCTGTAAGTCCCGCAGCTGTTGAACCTCTACCAGAAGTATACAAACCTCGTGGTGCAATTCTTGCACAAAATTTTAACATTTCACTTTTTGCAGTACCAGGATCTCCAACTAAAAATACATTAATGTCACCCCTAACCTTACTGCCGTCTCCCAATAATCGTTGATTGGAACCAACAATAAGTAAGAGAATAGCTTCTTTGATTAACGTTTGACCTTGTATGTGCGGTGCAAATGAATCAATTAATCTTTGATAGACATCAGAACTTTGACCAAGAGCTTTGATTCGTTTTTCTTCTTCTGGAGAAATTTCCTCTCTGCCAATTTTTCTATCAGTTTTAGAACCACGACCACTTAAAAATTCAATATTATTGCCTTCAATTCTTAATCGATATAATCCGCTATGGCCTCTTTGAACACCTGCAACAGACTCCTGTTCAACTCTGACCACACCTGTAAGAATAATTCTGTCCCCAGGTCTTGAATTATCAACTAAATCCTGCCTAATTGTGACATCAATATAATGGGGCAATTGTCCAGGAGGCAAATCTTCAGGAAGTTCTTGTAATCTAAGAATTTGAAAATCAATGAACTTGCTTGCTTCTGGTTTTAATTCAAAATCTCTTTGCTTACAACTGGGATTATCACAAATTACTGGAATTTTTGCATCCATTCCTTTCAATTGTATTATTTTTGTAGTGTGTTCATCAGGACAAACAAAAACTAATTCCTTTGCAAGCGGTTTAACTTCTGATGCCCTAACAACCATTCCCGAAACACTAGTAATATTTCCAATTGTTTCAGCATTAATTTGTCTCAAACTTCTCTCTAGTGGAAAGTTAGCTATTCTTACACGAACTTCTTCCTTAATTTTTTCAGCATAGCTTGGAAATCTTGTTTGTAATGCTTCCTTTATCGCTCTACCAAAAGCATCAAAAATTCTATCAGGATTTTCAGAAAATATAATCTCTATCTCAGGTTCAGTTACAAGATCATTATAGTCAACTACAATGTATTTTGCATTTTTGGGCATCATTGAATCAATTGCATCAACATATGTGTAATTTCCTTGTTTATTCTTGAATCTAGTTAAAAATTGTTTTACCTTATCTGATAATGCAGAATCAGTAAATGTGCTAGTTTGAGTATTACTCATGTCCAATCCCCCTTACTTGATTTTCAAATTCCTTGCTATTATCATAGATAGTTTTGTAGAAAATATTTTCTTCAACTGTCAGTTGTTTGTAAATATCAGAATTTAGTTTAATGGAATCTGCAAGCTTTACAATTTTGCCTCTTCTCATTCTAAATAATTCCAACAATATACTTTCAACTTGATCAAAATCATTACGATCAAGTTCTTTTATTGATTCTTTTAATTTTATATAAAAATGAGGTTCTAATGTGGATAATTGATATTCTCCAACCATTTTTTCTTTAGACAATGCTTGTTTTAATTGAGTAATCATGTCAGGGGAATCCAACGTGCCGACACCGCTATCATTCAAGATTTTTCCAATCCATTGAGGCATGTTATTTGTATCACCCTGAACACCTTCAATTTTGATGCCAGCAATATTGTATTTAAAATCCTGATTAACTGTAACTTTAGCATCCTTTAGCATATATCCTATAGTGTGTACTTTTTCTATTTTTTCAATTTCCATATGAGATCACTTATCAATTTTAGATCCTCAAGTATCGGATCGATCAATTCTGTTAACAATTTGGTGAGATCATTTGATCCTAATTAATCACAGCCTGACTACAGTGTACATTAGAACAGATTTTCATTTTAACATATAGGATATCACAATAACCAATTCGGATTTATTAGTGGGATTATAGTTTTGATGTTCATATGTCTGCAACAGGAATGTGGGTAGAAAAATATCGACCTAAAGAAATTTCAGAGGTTATAGGTCAAACTGAAATTATTGGAAGTTTAAATGCATTAATCAAAGATCCGACAGATATGCCTCATTTGATGTTTTCAGGTTCTGCAGGAGTAGGCAAAACAACTACAGCATTATGCATTACAAGACAAATTCTAGGAGACAATATTGAAGGAAATCTTCTAGAGCTAAATGCTTCTGATGAAAGAGGCATAGGCATGGTTAGAGAAAAAGTGAAAAAATTTTCAGCTTTTGCAGGATTATCAAATGCACCATTTAAAATTATTATTTTGGACGAAGCAGATGAGATGACGTCAGATGCTCAAACAGCATTAAGAAGAATCATAGAAGACACTGCTAAAATTTGCAGATTTATTTTAATTGCAAATAATGTTTCAAAAATTATTGATCCAATTCAAAGTAGATGCGCTACATTCAAGTTTACCACAGTGTCAGAAGAAGACATCATAGACAGGTTAGAAGTAATTTCTAAAAAAGAAAAAGTGAAGACAAATAAAAAAGGTCTAAAAGCAATTTATGATTATTCAGAAGGGGACTTAAGACATGCGATTAATTTAATGCAAGCAACTGCAAGTCTTGGTGAAATTACTGAAGAAAATGTAAAAGTCTCATCAGGGTTAACTAAAACAAGCGATGTGGATGAAGTTTTAAAAATTGCACTATCAGGCGATGTCATAAAATCAAGAGAAAAAATGATCGAATTGATTAAAGTTTATGGGATGTCAGTATCAGATTTTCTCAAATACATTAACTCAGCAGTCTTCAAATCTAAACATAAAAAATTATCAGACATTTTAGAAATAGTAGCAAAGTACGATTATAGAATTTTAGTTGGGGCAAATTCTGAAATTCAATTATCTGCAATGCTTGCAGAACTTGCAAAAATAGAAAAATAAAAACGCCGAGAGAGGGATTTGAACCCCCGCGTACTTGCGTACACAGGCTCTCAAGGCCCGCGCTCTACCGGACTAAGCGACCTCGGCAAAAAATGTTGAAAATAGTGATTAAAATCTGTTGATAATTAAATAGAAAAATAAGAAAAAAGAAAAAATCTTTAATCGTGTGCGTGTGGATTTTCGCCGCTGGATTTCATAAGTACATATGTTCCGGCTGCTTTTTCGTGCCATTCTTGGTTGGCTGATTCAATAAGGATTGCTCCTTCAGGACAAATTTCTTGACATGCCATACAAACCGTACAATCATGTTCTCTGATTGGTTGTGATTTGTCGGTATAATCTAATCTTTCATCCATTTCTGTTAAACCAGTACCTTCAAAAGTTGCTCCAACTGTATCTGCTGCTGGAATATCTTGTTCGGTTCTGAACCATTGAAATGTTTGAACTGGACATACACTCATGCATGAACCAGCTGCTACACATGAATCCCAATCGACTGCAACGCTAGTACCATGAATTCCAAGAGGAACTTGTTCTTCCCCTCTTTCTGCATAGGCTGCCTTTACATCTTCGTTTGAGAATGCTGCACCATCTGTTCTTCCTTCACCCCAGATATAGTGGAAATTTTCACCATCACCGTGGCTTGTTTTTCCTTTTGGTTCTACATCGTTGTGACAAAAGTCTTCTGGTA
>JABHXI010000143.1 GCA_018657375.1 Candidatus Nitrosopumilus sp.
AATTATTTCAAAATTTTAATTGAAATCTAAAGCATCAGCTCCAGGAAAAGTTATTCTGTTTGGAGAACATTTTGTAGTATACGGAGTAAAAGCAATTTTGTGTTCCATTAACAAAAGAGTCACAGTTACTGCAGAAAAAACTAGTAAAAGAAAGATTTCGATTAATTCAGAAATAGGCAATCTAATCTTAGAACCAAATAAATTAATTTCAGAAATTAATTCACCACTAAAACCATTTTATTATTTAGCAAATAAAGCAATTAAAAATCAAGATACAGGTATAGAAATTAAAATTGAATCAGAAATACCATTAGGTGCAGGACTAGGCTCATCATCGGCATGTTGTGTTGCAGGTGCTGCCGCAATTTTTAAATTATTTGAAGATTCATCTAAAGAGAGAATTTTAGAACTTGCAATAGAAGCTGAAAGGACAATTTTTGAAAATACATCAGGGGCAGATTGTACTGTGTGCACATATGGAGGAATAATAGAATATGGGAAAAAACAAGGCTTCAAAAAAATTAAGGATGAACCTAATTTTCAATTAGTTATTGCAAATTCAAACATAGAGCACTCAACTGAATCAATGGTTTCAGGAGTTAAGATGTTTGGAATCAAAAATAAAGAAAAATTTACTAAATTATTAAATCAGGAATCAGAATTAATTGAAGATGTTTTAAAATTACTAAAAGAAAATAATCCAGAAAAATTAGGACAAAAAATTAATCAAAATCAAAAATATTTAGAAACTATAGGAATATCAAATAATCAATTAAAAAAGATGATAGAAATAGGTCAAAAAACGTCCTTTGGGGCCAAGATAACAGGTTCAGGAGGAGGAGGGTGTATTTTTGCATTAACAAATGAATCAAATGTAGAACAAAGTTTGAAAGAATTCAAAGGTAAGAATTTTGAATGTTTTTCAGCAGAAATTGATTTCAAAGGACTGGATACTTTTTAATTATCTAAATAATTTTCAACAACATGATTCTGATAAAATTAGGCGGATCAATTATTACAAATAAAGAAAAGCCATTATCACCTAGGAAAAAAACAATTGATGGAATTACAAAGAGTTTAAGAAAAATTAAAGAACCGATAATCATCATTCACGGAGGGGGATCATATGGGCATTATTGGTCCGTAAAATATGATATGCATACAAAAGAAAGAAAATACGATATTAGAGGAGTTTCAATTATTAAAAATTCAATGATTGAACTAAATAAAATTATTTTAGACTCACTGTTAAAAAATAAATTAAATCCATATGCCCTACCTCCAACGGATTTCATGTCAGGAAATAAACCAATTTTAAATAAAATTAAAGAAATTGAAAAAATTGCAAAATCAGGCTTAATTCCAGTTACATACGGGGATGCATTATGGTTCGGTAAAAATAAAACATACATCTTGTCAGGGGATAAAATTATGACTCACTTTGCAAAAATTCTAAAGCCAAGGTTGTGTATTTTTGCATTAAATGAAGACGGACTATATTCTGATCTTAAATCAAAAAAATTAATTTCAGAATTAAAAGGAAATGTGCCATTAATGTCAGAAAATAAAATGGATGTAACAGGAGGAATGACTAGAAAAGTGGAAGAGGCTGTTAAAATTTCAAAGATGGGAATAAATGTATTTTTTGTCAATGGGAAAAAACCTGAAAGAATTGTAGCAGTTGTTAAAAATAGAGAGTTTAAAGGAACAATGTTTAGAGGAAAAAGAAATGGCTGAAGAATTTGTAATACTCGTAGATGAAAAGGACAATCCAATTGGAACTGAGGAGAAAGTGAAATCTCATTTACCAAATGGAAAATTACATAGAGCATTCACAGCATTGTTATTTGATATTGATGGAAGACTAGTACTAACAAAAAGAGCAAAAGAAAAAATGCTATGGCCAGGGGATTGGGATGGAACATTTGCAAGTCATCCAAGAGAATCAGAAGGATATGTTTCATCAGGTGAAAGAAGAATGCCAGAAGAATTAGGAATTAGTGGAAAATTAGACTATTTTCATAAATTTGAATATCATGTGCCATACAAAGATGTAGGATCTGAGAATGAAATTTGCGGAACTCTACTTGGCGTGATTGATAAAAATACGGAATTAAAAGAGATTGAAGGGGAAATTGAGGAAATTAAATGGATCTCAGCCAAAGAATTGATTGCTGAAATAAAAACAAGTCCTGAAATTTATTGTCCATGGATGCTAATTGCGTTGGAATTACTTGAAAAATCAGACCAAGTTATGCTCAAAAAATACGAAAATGTCTTATCAACATGGTTAAACAATGAAGTTCATGATGGATTACAAGAAGCAATTAAGACCCATATTCCAGCAGATAAATGGAGATTAGTAGATGAAAAAAACTAAACAAATTGAAAATAATGCTAAAATAGTAAACAAGTATCTTAATTCAAAATTAAAAGGTAATCCAAAAAAACTCTATGATGCAGCAGGTCATCTTATCGTTAACGGTGGAAAAAGACTTAGACCGTACATGGTAATTAGAAGTTGCCAGATTTTAGGTGGAAAATCATCTAATGCCATGATAGCTGCTAGTGCTGTAGAAATGGTTCACAACTTTACTCTGGTACATGATGATATTATGGATAATGATGAAATGCGCCATGGTGTTCCAACAGTGCATAAAAAATTTGGTATGCCAGTTGCAATTTTAGCAGGAGATGTTTTATTTTCAAAAGCATTTCAAATTATTTGTGAATCAAAATTATCACCAAACTCAACTACACATCTAATATCCAGACTTGCAAAAGCTTGTGTAGATGTTTGTGAAGGTCAACTACTAGATATTAAAATGGCAGATGAAAAAAGAATTCCAACACAAGTAGAATACATTACAATGATAGGTAAAAAAACAGCAGCGTTGTTTGATGTCTCCTGTTCAATGGGAGCAATTTGTGCAACAAACAAACCTAAAGATATTGCAAATCTTTCAGCATTCGGAAGAAACTTAGGAATAGCATTTCAGATTACAGATGATCTAATAGGAGTCATGGGAGATCCTAAAATTACAAAGAAACCAGTAGGAAATGATTTGAGAGAAGGTAAGAAATCATTGCCAATTTTAATGGCAATAAAACTAGCAAAGGGTAACGAGAGAAAAATAATTCTGAAGGCATTTGGAAATTCCAAAATTTCAAAAAGTGATCTAAACAAGGCTGTAGAGGTAATACGTGCATTAGGAATAGAGGAAAAAGTTAGAAATCAGGCACTAAAATATGCAGAAAAGTCAGAAAAATCATTGAAAAATTATACAGGTTCAGCTAAAGTAGAGTTAACAGCATTATTGGATTTTGTAGTTAGGCGAAGTGTATAGTTACAACAGAGGGAACTATCATGGATGAAGAAATAAAAAAAGAAATTAGGAAAATGACTCTTCAAAATGCATTTGAACACGAAGGAGAAACTCGAGATAAGATAATTTTAGGAAAAATTCTTGGAACTAAACCAGAATTTAGAACCAAAGTGAAGGAAATTTCAATTGAAATATCTGAAATTGTGTCTAGTGTAAATCAGTTATCAATGGATGAACAAAAAAAAGAAATTGATGAAAATTTTCCAGAGGTTTTAGCACCTAAAGAGAAAATAAAAGAAAGAGAAGGACTGCCCGAGTTGGAAAATGCACAACAAGGAAATGTAATTACAAGATTTCCACCAGAACCAAACGGCTATCCGCATATCGGACATGCAAAGGCAGCTATCATCAATTCAGAATATGCAAAAATGTACGGAGGAAAATTTATTCTAAGAATGGACGATACAAATCCAGAAGCTGAAAGGATGGAATATCATGCAGCAATTAAAGTAGGATTAGAATGGTTAGGAATAGAATTTGACATAGTGAAAAGTACTTCGGATGATATGGAAGTATTTTATGAAAAAGGGATTGAATTGATTAATTCGGGAAAGGCCTACATTTGTAAATGTAAAAGAGAGGATATTAGCAAAAATAGACGCGAAAGAAAAGCGTGTAAATGCAGTAGAGAAGATTTAGATAAAAATATCAAAAATTGGGAAAAAATGGAAACCAAATTCAAACCAGGTGAAGCAGTTGTTAGATTCCGTGGAAACATGGAAGCAGATAATGCAGTAATGAGAGATCCAGTGTTATTCAGAATAATAGAGGGAAAACACTACACACTAGGTGAAAAATATAGAATTTGGCCAAGTTATGATTTTGCAGTTGCGATTGAGGATAGTATCGATGGAGTTACACATGCTTTTCGTTCAAAAGAATTTGAATTAAGAGAAGAGCTGACTGAGACAATTTTAGATTCACTGAATATGAGAAAACCAGAACAAGGATTTTTCTCAAGATTGGAATTCAAAGGTATGCCAATTTCAAAAAGAGTAATCAGACCTTTAATTGAAGAACGAAAAGTTTCATGGTATGATGATCCTAGATTACCAACTTTAGAGGGATTAAAAAAACGAGGAATAAAACCAGAAGCCATTAGAAAATTCATCATGTCATTGGGATTAACTAAAGCAAATACACTTGCACCGTTTGATTCACTTGAAGCATTTAATAGAAAATTTGTTGATGAAAATAGTATTAGATTGTATATGGTTAGTAATCCAAAAAAACTTGTAGTAAAAAATTTATCAATCACGTCAGTAGAAGTATCAAATCATCCAGTAAATGATATGGGTAAAAGAAAAATTGATGTTGACGGAAGTTTCTATATTTCAGGAGAAGATGCAGAAAACATCAAAGAAGGGGGGAAAATAAGACTTTTAGGATTAGGGAATATTTTGATTACAAAGCAAGGAGAAGAATTAGAAGGAGAATTTGCAGAAGACGGAGACATTAAAAGCATTCCAAAAATACAATGGGTTTCACAAAAAACAGCACATCAAATTAAAATGATTATTCCAAAAATCCTGTTTATTAATGATGAATTCAATGAAAATAGTTTAAAAGAGATAACGGCATATTGTGAGCCACATTACTTACAGATAAAAGACGGAGATGAGATACAATTTATTAGATTTGGATATTGTAGAAAAGATTCACAAAATCAAGCGATTTTTACACATAAGTGATGAAATATGAAAATAGTTAGAGTAACAGATGGTACCACTGAAACATACGGTTTTCTTAAAGACACTAAAATAGCTATAAAAAGTGAAATTACAGAATTAACAGGCGTACCAATTCCCATCAATGTCAAAGATTTTTTGTTTGATGGATGGTATGATGAAATTAAGAATAAAATAAACGAATTAGAATACAGGGAAGATATTTCAAAATATAAGCTATTAGCACCAATTCCAAATCCAAGTAAAATAATATGTCTAGCATTCAATTATTCGGATCATGCAAAAGAGCAGGGATTAGAAGCAATTGAAGATCCAGCATTTGTAATGAAACCAAGAACAACACTAAATCATACAAAATCAGATATTGTATGTCCAGATTTTGTTACACAGTTAGATTATGAAATTGAATTGGCATTAATAATTGGAAAAGATTGTAAAAATGTTAGTGTAGAGAGTGCATCAGAAATGATTTTTGGTTATATGATTTTCAATGATGTTTCTGCAAGAGACATTCAAAATAAAGATAAACAGTTTACTAGAGGAAAAGGATTTGATTCATTTGCACCATGTGGACCATGGATAACAACAATAGATGAAATACAAAATCCTCAGAATCTAAAAATGATAACAAAAGTCAATGGAGAAGTAAGACAAAATTCCTCAACAAGCAATATGTTTATCAAAATTCCAGAAATAATAGCAAAAATTAGCAAAGTGATGACATTAGAAAAAGGAGATATAATTTCAACAGGAACACCAGCAGGTACAATGTTAAACAAAC
>JABHXI010000144.1 GCA_018657375.1 Candidatus Nitrosopumilus sp.
ATGCTCCCATGAATGCCGAGCCGGATTCTGTTTGTAGCAATTGGTTATCCCTTAGTTCTCTGAGCAGTTGAACTTGTTGTGACATTTCTGAGCCGTATGCTGCTGTTGCGATTAGGCATCCGCCGCCTTCTTCAGTGGATTCATTTTCAGTTGATTTATCTTGAGAAGTTAAAACTTTAGATCCAGGTACAACAACTAAAGCAAATTCAGTTTCTTGTCCGGTATTTCTAATATTTTCAAATTTAATTGTTGTAGGTCCAGTTTGATCTGCTGCAAATGTAAATTTCTCAAAATCTCCACCAACTTCTGCGTTTCCAGAAACACGATGAATTTCTTCATTGTTTTGAATGATTACAAATGTATAATCAGAAAGCCTCATAGGAGAATCAGTATAGCTGTCTCGAATAGTAAAAACAAAATTTGTAGGAACTCCAGATTCAATATCCTCAGGATCCCATGCAAGGTTTAGTTTGAATTCTTCACTTGCAGTATAGGCAATTAATGGGAATTTAGCGTCTTCACTTGCAGATAATTTAAACACAATGTTATCAGGTAATGTTTGTCCTGACTCTCTCATTTCATTTTTTAAATATCTAAGATGATCTAGGAGTAAAACAAAATGAACAGTACGCTTGTCATCATAGGTGTAATCATCAACGGTCACTGAAGATTTGAATAGTTTGATATCATTTACAGAGCCAATATAGCTAGGATACAAAAATTCAAGAAAACCCTTTGGAAAATGTGTCTCTACATGTACAACAGATACGTGACTCATTTTACTTTCGTTCCAATCAAATGGCATCTCAAATGTTACTTCTTTAGCCTCAGAATCATAGGAGAAATTGGACACTGAATCAAAGTATGATTTTGTACTAAATTCTACATCCTCATTGTTTTGATCTTTTTGTGAATGCGATACTGAATCAACGATGGTTAAATCAGCAATGTACACGCCAGAATCTTCTATGATATTTGTTGGTTCATCAATTGTTCGTACCTCAATTTCAAAAGTGTACAATCCACCTGAATTAAACAAAGGACCTGTAATTTCTACAGGATCAGAATCAGATCCATACCAAGCTCCAAGTAAAGAATCTTGTTCGCCATAAATTATAATTTCTTTATCATCTGTTGGCGTAACCACAATTGGCAAAATTCCATCTTCAGCAAAAAAGTAATTTCTTAAAATCATTTCATCGTCATTAAATATTCCAATTAGAAATGTGACATTCTTGGCAGTTTCATCAGTTTCAGTATCTGTTGCGGTAATTGTAATTTGTTCTTGATCATTTTCAAAATACATCGGCATTTCTACTGAAACAGAGATTTGTTTTTCTTGAATATTAATTGAAGAAATTGTATCTATTCCCAAACCATGTCCATAAACACTGCTTGCTGGGAAAAGTAAGCAAAATATCATTGATAAAATTAAAAGTTTCTTTAAAGACAATATCATTCTCAATATACGGGCCTATTTGACTGTCAGTAATTCCTTAGTTTTCTCAATTAAGGTATCAATCGTATCGGCTTCTAGAAGGGGTTGAAGCTCATTTGGAACTTTTGCACCAAGTGCCGCAAGTGAATAAATGTAATCAATGGTAGGGGTGTCACTAGTGAGATAGTATTGCTCTAAAACATGATCAAGTGCATGGGAATCCACAGTTTGGGGGTTAGATGGATCACTTGTTAATGCCTGATGGATAATTTTTTTCTTCCACAATTCAATTAATCCCTTCCATTGTATCAAAGAAACATTTTCATCAATTTCGGGAATCAGCTCCACTTCAGCCTGTATGTACATTTTTTCTTGAGTTCCAATTTCCTCATGAATTTTTGAAACTTCGTGGTGACCTTCAACTGAAAATGGATCATAGTTTGTAGGCTGAGAAATAACAGGCGGAATGATTTTTTTTATTTTAAATGAATTTCTGCCCATGGTTTCAATATGTAGTTGTAATCCATCAAGTTCAACGTCCTGACATTTACTGATTTTAGCAATGGTTCCCACCATGTGTGGTGAATTCCATCCGTTTACAGAATTATGCTCATCAATCAAACAAACACCAAATTGGCCATCACCAAGCATACAATCATCAACTAGCTGTTTGTAACGAGGCTCAAATACACGAAGTGGGAGTTCTTGTCTTGGAAATAAAACGAGGTCCAAAGGAAAAATTGGAATAATTTTTGTTTCGGTCATAGAATAATCCTTTAATCTTTCTAAATATATGGAATACGGAAGTTAACGGAATTAAAATCCATTTTCGTTTAGTATCAAACCCAATAAAGCAGCACGAGTATGTTTTCCATATTCAGCCTGTTGAAAATATTTGGCATTTTTTGTTTTATCAACATCAGTAGAAATCTCATCAATTCTAGGTAATGGGTGTAAAATAATTGAATCGTCTTTCATTTTTTTTATTATATCCAACCCCACAACATAGCTGCCTTTTACTTTAAGATATTCTTCTTCGTCAGGAAAT
>JABHXI010000145.1 GCA_018657375.1 Candidatus Nitrosopumilus sp.
GCTATGGAAGGAATAGATTGTAACCCTAAAACTAAAGATCCAACAGTTTGATTAATTACTTCAACTCTTGCCATAAAAATTCCTAAAACAACACCACCCGTAATTGCAATTGCCAATCCAATAGATAGTCTCCACATACTTGTTGCAATTCCATAAAATAGACTACCGTCGATCCCACCATAAAACAAATCTTCAGCTACTTCATACGGTGAAGGGAAAATGTTATCAGGCCAAATTCCAACCATTGCAATAATTTGCCAAACCACTACAATTGCAACATAAAATCCAATTCGATGAGGAGTAAAGTTTTTTGCCATAATAATCACTCTAAATTTTTCTTTACCTCAGGTCTAAGTTCAGTTAAAATATCCTGTTGAAATTGTACCAAAGACTCATCCTCAGCAGTCCTCGGTCTAGGAAAATCATTAGTAAATTCTTTTTTAATTATTGACGGCCTATTGCTAAAAACTGCAACTTTACTTCCAAGTACAGCTGCTTCTGCAACATTGTGAGTAACAAACAAAATAGTTTTTTTTGTTTTTTCCCAAATTAATTGCATTTCAACTAACAGTAAATCTCGAGTTTGTGCATCAAGAGCTGCAAAAGGTTCATCCATTAACAAAACATCAGGATCCATAACAAGAGCTCTAGCAATAGCTACACGTTGTTTCATACCAGTTGAAAGTTGATAAGTAAAAGAATCTGCAAATTTTGTTAATTGCATCATATCTAAATATCGATGAGATATTTTGGCTCTTTCTTCCTTTGAAATTCCAGCCATCTTTAATCCAAATTCAACATTATCTTGAACTTTGAGCCATGGAAACAGAGCACCTTCTTGAAAAACCATTATTCGTTCAGGTCCAGTTTCAGAGACAGGACGACCATCAAAGATAATTTGACCATCATCAGGTTTTTCCAATCCTGCAACAATGCGCAAAAAGGTAGATTTTCCACATCCTGAAGGTCCAACCAAGCACACAAAATCACCAGATTCAATTTTTAAATTGATACCACCCAGGGCTTTAAGATTATGAGAATCGTGGCTAAAATATTTAACGATGTTCTTAGCTTCCAGTTTAGTCATCTAAGGAACCTCCACAAAATTAGAATTTGAATCAATGGTGTAAAAAATTTCAGATAAATCATATCCATTTCTTCCCAAATATCCCAAAATATTAGCTTGTTCAGCAAAAGAATAAACAGAATCAGGAATAGGATCAGATGTTATCTCAATATGGGATAATGAAATATCAACTACATCATCAGATAAAGATTGACCTAGATGAGATTTTAAAAAACTGTTAAAAATATTTCGAGTTTCAACAGGATTATCATTAATCCATTTTACTGTCTCATGATGAGAAAGAAGGAAGTTGGAAATGATTTCAGGATTTTTTTCAACGTAATCAATATTTGCAATTAATAATACAGACGCAAATTGTTTATCGGGCCATAAATCATCTTCAACAAATAATCTATGTCCACCAAGTTCAGTTTCTAAGATTGTCGCCCAGGGTTCTGCAACCCATGCACCGTCAATATCACCTTTAACAAATAAAGTGTAAATATCAGGATTAGCAATATTATAAACAATTACAGAACCACCTTTTTCAGCAGTTTTCAAATTATTTTCAGACAAATAATTTCGTAATGAAACATCCTGGGTATTTCCAATTTGAGGTGCAGCGATTTTTTTTCCCGCAAAATCAGATGCAAAATTAATCTCAGAGTTTGGATGTACAATAAAACTGGCACCCCCGCTGGCAGCTCCAGATAAAATTCGAACATTGTTGTTTTCAGAATTTAAAAATCCATTAATTGCAGGTCCAGGTCCAACATATGCAATGTCAACAGAATTTGCAAAAAGAGACTCTATTACCTGAGGTCCACTATCAAAAATTCTACTCTGTATCTCAACATTAGGATTAATTTTTTCTGAAAAGAATTCCATTTCCATTCCAACTATAGGTATAGCATGTCCAATATTTGGAAAATAAGCAATTCGCAAATTATTTTCACTTAATTTTTCATTAGAATTAAGAACAATCCCCACAATAGAACCCAATACGATTACAGCTATACTGATAGATAGCACCATTTTGATTATCATAAAACAGCGTTATATGTGGCGGTTAAATAATCATCGAATTTTAGCTTAAGCTAGTCATGGATTTTTTCTAAAAAAAGAAAAAAATCAAGCCCAACACAAAAGATAAATTCGAAAATGTCACGGAAAAGATGTTTCATGACTCAAAAAGGAATTCTTGCATTTTCAGGAGGGTTAGATACCTCAGTAGTTGTAAAATATCTACAAGAAGAACA
>JABHXI010000146.1 GCA_018657375.1 Candidatus Nitrosopumilus sp.
CTGTTTGTCTTAATTGATTCTGAAGTTTCAAATTTAGAGGCTTCAAGTAAACTTGCTCAAGATGTTGAAAAAATTGGTGCCTCTGCTATCTTAGTTGGAGGCTCATCTGCTACTGATCAAATTGAAATGTCTCAAGTTGTTAAAGGCATTAAGCAAGGCATAAAAATTCCAATAATTCTCTTTCCTGGTAATGTTACAGGTGTTGTTCCTGATGCAGATGCTATTTTGTTTAGTTCGTTAATGAATTCAGAAAATCCTTATTTTATAACACAAGCACAGGCATTAGCAGCTCCAAGTGTTGCAAAATTTGGTTTAGAGCCATTACCAACTGCCTACTTAGTAGTAGGAGATGGCACATCCGCCTGGTTTGTTGGTTCTGCAAGAGGAATTCCTTTTGAAAAGCCTAAAATCGCTGCTGCATATTCATTAGCGGCACAGTTTTTGGGTATGAGATTTGTGTATCTGGAAGCAGGTTCTGGTGCAAAAACTCATGTGACTCCTGAAATGGTAAAAACTGTAAGACGCGCATTCAATGGATTTTTGATAGTTGGGGGTGGAATCAAAGATGTTGAAACTGCCGAAAGTCTAGTTAAAGCAGGAGCAGATGCCTTAGTAATTGGAACCTTCCTTGAACAGGGAGGAAGTATTACAAAACTTGAAGAAATAACAAAAGCAATTCAAAGAAGCAAGTAATAGTATATTCTATTATGTCTGAAAATGATGCAATTTCTCGTATTCGTCATATTGACATGCCAGAATATTATTTGGATTATTACTCACACCTCTCAACTGAAACGTATTCAATATTTCAGCATGCAGCACTAGCAAAATCTACTCTAGTCGACTCTTCAGGCATAATTGAGCCTAAAATTGCATTTGATTTAGCTGATAGAGTTGCAAAAATGCACGATATTGATATTGCTGATCATCTAAGAGAAATTTTAAAAATCAAATCTAAAGAGCTTTCTGCATTAATTTTATCCAAAGAGATTGCTTCAGGAAATTACTCTCTTCCTGATGCTTCTTTGGAAGATAAACTAGATCTTGCAGTTCGTGTAGGTTTAGCAATAATTACTGAGGGTGTTACTATTGCACCTCTACAAGGAATCAGTGAAGTAAAAATAAAAAAAAATAAAGATGGAACTGACTATCTTTCAGTTTCAATTGCAGGACCTATGCGTGCAGCAGGCGGAACAGAATCTGCAGTCACTTTGTTGATTGCAGATTATGTTCGACAAATAGCAGGATTATCAAAATTTCAAGCAAACTCTTTTGATGATGAAACAGGTAGATTTGTTGAAGAATTACGAATTTATGAAAGAGAAGCTAGCAGCTTTCAATTTCATATCTTAGACGAGGATATTGAACATGTTATTTCTAATCTCCCAGTTGAATTGGCTGGCGTTGATACTGATCCATACGAAGTCGTAAATCACAAGGGAATGACGCGAATTAAAACTGATAGAGTTAGAGGCGGAGCTTTACGTGTTCTAAACGATGGTTTGATTGGAAGATCAAAAAAACTGCTCAAAAGAGTAGAAATGTACAATTTAGATGGTTGGGAGTGGTTAGCGGATCTCAAAGGTGCAGTTCAAACTGGTGATAATCAGGAGGATGCTGCAGCAAAAAGGATGCGTGAGGTGATTACGGGGAGATCAGTTTTATCTATGCCTAACAAATTAGGCGGATTTCGGCTTCGATATGGAAGAGCGTGTAATACTGGCTTTGCTGCCATAGGATTTCATCCAGTTGTTGCCGAAATTCTGGATCATACGATTGCTGTTGGTACTCAAGTCAAAATTGATATTCCTGGGAAGGGAGCAACTGTGGCATTTGTTGACTCTATTGAAACTCCAACTGTACGTCTTGATAATGGCGATGTTATAAAAATTAAAGATGTTAAACATGGAATAGAAATTAAAAATAAAATTGAAAAAATATTACATTTAGGAGATGTTTTAATTACATTTGGAGACTTTCTTGAAAATAATGCTCAACTAATACCATCCGGATATGTTGAGGAAATTTGGATAGAAGAATTAAAACTAATTATTTCAAAATCTGAGACTGAAAATCAATATCTAAAACAATTTTTGATTAAAATACCTACAATTGAAGAAGCAATAAAAATTTCACTTGATTTTGAATTTTCATTACATCCACACTATCTTTATTTTTGGGATAAAATTTCATCAGAAGAATTGGTTCAGCTTTTAGAACCAAAAAATTTCAATGAAAATAATATTGAATACCCAATTAAAATAAAAAAAATTCTTGAAAAATTGGGGACTCCTCATAAAGTTAAAAGTGAATCCATAATTTTAGATAATGA
>JABHXI010000147.1 GCA_018657375.1 Candidatus Nitrosopumilus sp.
GTAACTTCTCCAAGAATAATAATTTTTTTTCTCAATTGTTGTATTTCAGGTTCAGACATTTGATTTGACATAATTTTTTCTTCAACATCTTTGCGAATTACTCTAACATGTATTGCATATATGATAATTAATATAATTACAAGTATAATTTTAATAGTTAAAAACTGACCATAACTTGTTTCAAAAAGAATATTTGGTTTACCAAGTATCAAATGAGAATTATACAATCCAGTTGCCATCATAATAAGTAATGCAGGTACAGCAATTTTGTTAAATCTTTTTCCAACTCTAATCATTATTTGCATTCTTTCTTGAAGAGAGTTTGTCATAGTTTTTAGAAGTGGAGAAAATACAATTCCAATAAAAAGTGAACCGCCAACCCATATTGCAGCTGAAACAAGATGTATCCAAGTAAGAATTGCTTGCTCTATTGCAGCCATGCTATACCAAATATCATATCAAATATTATGTATTTGGATCTTGATAACGTTTTTACTTGTAGATTAACAATTAAAACTAGATGGCACTTCAAAGTAGACTGACAGTTTATGCAGCAATTGTTGGTTGTTTAGGTTTAATGGCAGGTATTGTTTACTATGCTAGCTTAGATAATGTCTCACTTGAACAAGTTCAAGTTGAATTGACAGATGTTGGATTAAGAGAAGCTGGTGAGAGTGAAGCAAAACTTACTCTCACATTTATTGTAAAAAATTCTAGTGAAAAAACATTCGTAGTTCCAGTAATTGAATATCAACTCTATGGTGATGATGTGCTATTAGGTTCTGGAAAATACTCGACAGAAGATGTCGCATTGCCTGGAAGAGCACAAATTTTTGGAGGTGCAGAAGTTCCTATAAAAAATACATTTGTTCTGAATAAAGATGAAATAACTTCAGAAATTTATCAATCCGTAATAAATAATGAAATAAGTAATTTTGTTGCTGAAGGCATGATTATCACTCAAAGTACATGGAGTGTTGCTGAAACTGAATTTAGAACAGAAAAATAATAAAAAGTGGGCCTAATGAGATTCGAACTCATGATCACTGCCATGTCGAGGCAGTATCCTAACCAGCTAGACTACAGGCCCATTGAAGTTCAAAGCAAGGTCATGACATTATTAAGGTTTAAGAAAAGAAAGAGTGAATAAAAAGAGAAAATGAGTGTAAATATTGGAAGATGATTTTACTGATGAAGAAAAAGAGGGATTCTACAAGGCAATTTATTCAAGAAGGGATGTCAGATCGCATTTTATATCAAAACCAATTGAAGATGAAAAATTATCCAAAATCCTCCATGCAGCACATCATGCTCCATCAGTAGGTTTTTCTCAACCTTGGAATTTTATTTTAATTAAAGATCAGAAAACTAAGAAAAAAATTAAAGAGTCTTTCGAGGAAGAGAAAAAACGTTCATCACAGATAGTTGAAGAACCAAAAAAATCAAAGTATCTGTCATTTAAGCTAGAAGGCATCTTGGAATCTCCTGTTAATCTCTGTGTTACATACGATCCATCAAAATTTGGTCCATTTGTGATAGGTAGATCAAGTATTCCAGAAGCAGGAATATACAGCGTATGTTGTGCAATCCAAAATTTATGGTTATCAGCAAGAGCTGAAGGAATAGGACTTGGTTGGGTAAGTATTCTTTCAAATGAAATTCTAAAGCAAACGCTGGGATTACCAGAGCACGTAGTTCCTATTGCATATCTATGCCTAGGTTATGTTAATGAATTTGCAGATAAGCCAGATCTTGAAACTGCAGGTTGGCTACAAAGATTGAATCTAAAAGATGTTGTTTACTATGAAAAATGGGAAGAGAGAGAGAATTTGGATTGGAAAGAAATTCAAAGCATGATTCAAAGTAAATTTGATTAGGCTTAAATAATTTAGAATATTTTTTCTGCTGGGCTTGTAGCGCAGAGTCAATTTTGACGCGTAGCATGGATAGCGCAGTAGCTTCCTAAGTTTCGGGTCGGGGGATCGAAGCCCTCCAAGCCCATTTAATTTTAAAAATTGTAGGGATTAAATACAAAGAGGGAGCTAAAAAATTATGAAGATAGTTGTCATTTCAGCTAGTCCTAGAAAAACTGCAAATACGCAGATAATTATGAAATATGTTAACGAATATACAAAATCAAAAAATTCAGATACAAAATTCATCAATCTTTCAGATGGAGAAATTGAATGTTATAGAGGATTTGATGTAGAGTATAATGAAGCAACTAAAAATGCTGCAAAAGACATCATGGAGGCAGATGTATGGTTAATTGGCTCGCCCATCTATAATTCATTTTTTAGTTCTGCATTAAAAAATCTCTTTGAATATGTTGATTATAAAAAAACAGAAGGTAAAGTTGCAGGTATGGCAATTTTGGCTGCTGGAAATATTGGTTTTGTTGATGTTCAAACAGTGATCACACAACTGTTATCGTACTTTAGAGTAATTACAAATCCAAAAGCAGTTTATCTGACTACAGAAATATTTGCAGATAATCAAATTTCAGACGAAGATGCTAAAACTAGATTAAAAGAAATGGTTGATGAAACTCTACAAATTGCATCTAAATTACAAAAATAATTCATTGATAGTTTTGTAAAAGTCAAATAGCATATCGATAAACTAACAATATTGAATTTAAAAAAAGATCCAACTGAATTGTGTTCATGCAAATGTCATTACGGTGGCGCTGTAAGTTGTCCTGGATGCAAAAAGAATCACGGAACAGTCACTTGTGAGTGTAAAGATTGAAATTATTTTCTTTTAGAGGATAATATTTTTAGATTAGCTAATTCAGATTTTAATGATTCAATTTGGACAAGAGTTTTTAAATTTAAAATTTCTTGATTTAATCTTTCAATTTCACTATCTTTTAGTTCTACAGACGACTTTAGTTCATCTAATTCTTCTGATAACTCATTTTGAATTTCTTTTATTTCTGAAAGATTGATTGTTTTAGGAACTTCAACTTGAACTGTTTGGGTGTTAGTCAAGCTTTTTTTTTGGTGTACTTCATGTGCATGAGAATGATTAGTTGCATAATCTGCACTTTTTTGAGATAACCAACAAGTCAGCACCATAAACCACATAATTGGAACTGCCATGATAAAGACGAAGTTTATTGTTGGTGCATAATCGTAAAATGGTGGCCAAAGACCAGTTAAAACTATAGCAAATGCACCAGATACAATTGTAGCTAAATGATTACGTGCATATCCCATGATTAATTTGAAAAATTCATTCTTTATAATAGTAATGCCAATAATCAGAAAATAAAAGGAGTTAAAAAGAAAAAGTAGTCGAATTTATTCGTCTTCTTCAGGGGTAGCAGCGACTTTAGGCATATCAGATTGTAAGACTTGGATCTTTTGTAATAATTCAGTTCTTAGATCCCTTGCAACCCTTCTCACTGTAGGTCTTGGAACACCAAGCTCATCAACTACTTTTGTATAGATGTCTTGTTTGTCAGTTACTCCATTGTCAAGATAGGAATTAATTGCTTCTTTAATTATCGTGCTTTGGTTTGTACGACTCAATGTATGTAACATGTAATTGTTCTATATAACACTATAACTCTAGAACTTAGAAAAATGTGGAAAATAAATTTTTAATAAAAAATGAAATTAAAAATGTGGAACACACAGTATTAAAAAAAAATTAAAATAATTTTACAAGAAGACTTTTATGATATTCTAATGTGCAAAAAAATATGAGTACAGTAAATATTGAAACTAATCACGGCAATATTTCATTTGAACTTTTACCCGAACTAGCTCCTGAAACTGTAAGAAATTTTGAAAAATTAGTTAGAGATGGATTCTATAACGGTACATTATTTCATAGAGTAATTCCAGGATTTATGATTCAAGGTGGAGATCCTAATACAAAAACAGATAACAAAGGCTCTTGGGGAATGGGAGGTCCAGGATATAGTATCAAAGCTGAATTTAGTTCAAGATCACATTTACGAGGTATTGTTTCTATGGCCAGATCACAAGACCCTA
>JABHXI010000148.1 GCA_018657375.1 Candidatus Nitrosopumilus sp.
AAACTATTTCCTAAAACTATTTCCTAAAACTATTTCCTAAAACTATTTCCTAAAACTATTTCCTAAAACTATTTCCTAAAACTATTTCCTAAAACTATTCTTACATAGTTGACACTAGTAGATTAGAAAAAGGAAAACAATTCGTCGTCTATATGACGATTGTTAATTTACAAATACGTTTATCGTCTTTTAGCTGCTGCTTTTCTCTTTGGAGCTGCTTTGCGTTTTACTGCTGCTTTTCTCTTTGGAGCTGCTTTGCGTTTTACTGCTGCTTTTCTCTTTGGAGCTGCTTTTGCTTTAGATGATGCTGCTTTTCTCTTTGGAGCTGCTTTGCGTTTTACTGCTGCTTTTCTCTTTGGAGCTGCTTTTCTAGTTGCAGTTTTTTTAGTAGCTGTTCTTTTTGGTGCTGCTTTTCTAGTTGCAGCTTTTCTTTTTGTAGCCATGTTAAAATCGATATTTTCATTGTTTTTCAGTGGTTACACTAAAAAAATTTACACAATGTGATCACAATTTGTAAAGTAATTTTATGTTTGAAAATTAGATGTGATCGTATTTTATCGATATTTTTCTTTATTTTTTTTATTTTTGTTCATCCGTTGATTTTTTTAACATCAAATGATATGTTTTTTGAAAAATCACGCTCACTATTTTATATTTCTAAAACTATTTCCTTATTTTTAATTTTTAATTTAAATTATTTTTTATTTTTTTTGATCTATTTTTATTTTTTTTTAATACAATTATGGGCCTGGTCTTTTGATAATTGTAATTACATCCTCATCTTGCATAACGTGTGTTAGTCCTACTCTTTGCCCTCCAAATTTTACGCTCTTGCCCCAAACTAACCCGTATCTGAATTGTCTTTTCAATCTACGATGCATTTTGTTACAAACATCTTCAACTGTGTCCCCTTCTCTTGCAATGAATGGTTCTTTAAAATCCGCTTCCTCGCCTTTGGGTTTCATGTATATCCTAATGAATTTCAATTTTTCATATATTTTTTCTTTTAAAATTTCTATGTTGATATCTGAGTTTGCTGATACTTCTATCACATTTGATTTTATTTTTGTTTTTAAATCTTCCAAGAATTTTTCATCTACCAAATCAATTTTATTTAAAACTGTGATAGCTTTTGAATAACTAATGTTTCCTGCAATATGATCTGCAATTTGTTCTGACGTGATGTCTTCTCTAACTACCACTCTTGCACTAACTAGTCCATAAAGATGAAGAATATCCTTGAGGTGTTTTTCTGTAATTTTTGTAAGCTTGGTTTGCTGTGCAATTGCGATGCCTCCCATGGATGCTTTTTCAATTGTTATGTTTGGTGGTAATTGATTTAGCCTGATGCCTATATTTCCTAATTCGTTAGTTAGCACATCTTCGTGATATGGTTGAAACACATCTAATATTAGTAAAACCAAATCTGCTGTTCTTGCAACTGATAAAATTCTTTTTCCTAGCCCTTTACCTGATGATGCGCCTTTGATGATTCCTGGAAGATCCAAAACTTGAATATTTGCACCTCTATAATTCATCATTCCTGGAACAACCGTTAATGTGGTAAATTGAAATGCACCTATTGTAGAATTTGCACCTGTTAATTTGTTTAGCAATGTCGACTTTCCAACACTTGGCAATCCTATGAACACAACTGTTGCATCACCCGTGCGTCTTACGTCAAACCCGTCTTGCTTCATTCCTGATTTTTTAGTAACTTCAGCTTCTTGCTCTCTTTTTAATTTTGCAATTTTTGCTTTTAGTAATCCTATGTGATGTTCAGTTGCTTTGTTGATCTGAGTTCTTGCCATCTCGTCTTGGATGGATTTAATTTTTTCAGGAATTCCCAATATTGTTCACTTCTTACAATATTCTTTTCCATTAAAACCGTGGTACTTTGTTATTTTTTGCTAGGTTTGATGTGACTTCTGTGATGGTTATTTTACCATGAATTGTTCTAACCAACGAAACTTGTTTCATTTTTTAATAGTGATTTTTATTCATTTATGTGAAGAAACTTTTAATTTATTTTAGCGCTTTTGCAATTTTATCGCTATATTTCATTTTGACTGTCTTCATTTTGCCATCTGAGTTCTTAATGACTGAACAACTAGTCCCTGAACCCTATTTTGCAGCCACCATTTCTGAAAATAATATCACTTTAGGTGATTCGTTTCGTTTTGACATCGTTTCAGTAAACAATGGTGATTACGCTGATATTCATATTGTTTCTGTAGCCTTTCCAGATTTAACAATGGTTGATGATGTTGTAAAAATCAACACTTATGATTTTACACTATCCCCTTCTTACATCCATGTTGGTGAGGAAATTGGATCAAACTATAGTGGAGGCGTTGAAACAACCTTTTCACAATATCCTTCTATTGAGGCAATGAGTCGGCCTCTGAAACCTGATGTGCAAACCCATTTTGATCTTCTTATCACTCCTAAAGAATCAGGTATTTTCAATATATACGTCAAATCCATTGGAATTCCCCATACGAGTGATCTTTCACATTATCCTTATTCTGGATTTTTGGATCATCAAAATGAATACGTTTCAGTTTATTCGGTAAGTGTAAATCCCTAATATTTTGTAAATGATAATTGATACTATGACAATTTCAACCTCGAAACCATCTGAAACTTTTCTAAAATCTAGATCCCAGTTCATTTTTCTAATTGGAAGTATTTTGACTAGTCTTGGAATTCTTTTAGTAACTGTTGGTGGAAGTTGGGATATTACAAATCATTTACTTAGTAAACCTGAAACTTTCTCTTCTCCTCCTCATGCTTTAATGTATTCTGGAGTTGCTGTAACTTTGTTCGGCGTAGTTTTATCTTTTGTAGGTTGGAAGAATTTACAAAAATTTAGGACGTCTTATTTTTTATCACTTAAAATAAAATTAATTGGCATTGGACTACTTACCGGTGCTGGGCCTTTTGATTTTGTCTGGCATTCTTATTTTGGTTTAGATGGGTTGCTTAGTCCTCCTCATTTTACTTTGATCACTGGGATGTTCTTATGCAGTATTGGTGGGATGGTTGGAATTTCCAGATATCTGAAATTCCATAATTCTAAACCTGTTTCAAAATACTTGTTAATTTTAGCTGTCATTCCTGTATGGCTGTCTGCTTCTGGGATAATTTCTTCCTTATCTTTACCCTTTTCCAGTACTGATTTTTTTCAATTTAATCCTGAACCCACGTTTGCTTTTATCGTCGCGTCTTTGGCATATCCCTTTCTGATTTCATTTTCACTTTTTACAGTTTTCAGGCTATCCAATTATCAATTTGGACTTGTGAGTATTTTGGGTGGTTTGTTTTTATTAATTTACAGCTCTACTGCAATTGTTCCTAATTTTGCAATGCTTGACACTGTTCAATTTTATTCTCTTAACTTGATTCCTTTTGTAATTGCAGATGTATTTCTTAAACTAAATCGCTCTAAACTTTCTCTATTTTTTACTGGTGGTTTGATAGGCTCTGTATTCTATATGGTGTACTACCCATATGTGATGTATACCTACAATGAAGTTTTACTGGGCAAATTGGTCTCTCCAAGTTTGATCTATTTTGTTTATTTTGAATTAATTCAAACTGTATTGCTCTACACTCTAATCCCGTCTATCGTGATGGGCGTTCTAGCTGTAGTAGTATCTGATAAAATCACAAAAAAGATTTTGATCAACTAATTATTATTTAGTTAGAGAAATTAGATTTTATGAAAAAGAAAACTTTTGCAGTGGATATTGATGGAACTATCACTGAAAATGGAGGTGGCAGAATTCATCTGGATGCATTGGAGGCACTTCGAAGGTTAACCAACATGGGTCATGATGTAATCTATGTAACTGGCAGATCTTCTGTTGAGGCATACTTGCTTTCTGTCTTTGGCGGAACTCGAAAAATTGCAGTTGGTGAAAACGGAGGTTGCATTGCTATGGATGCTGATGATCATGTTTTGTTGGGAAATCTTGGTGATTGTAACAGGGCATTTGAATTAATTAAAAATAATCTTGAAGGTGTACAAAAAAAACCTGTATACCCTAGACTAACTGAAGTTGTTTTGGAAAGAACTTTTGACATTGATGCCGCACGAAAAATTCTCTCTGAAAATAGTGTCGATGTTAATTTATCTGACAGTCAATATGCGATTCATATTAATTCCAAAGGCATTGACAAAGGAACTGGATTTACAGAAATAATGAAAAAATTTAATATTTTAAAGGATGATGTTATTGCTATTGGCGATAGTGCTACTGACGTTCCGTTGTTTAAAGTTGCAAAAACTAGTATTGCTTTAGGCAATGCCTCTGATGCAGTAAGATCTGAGGCTACTATGACTGTGTCTGGTTGTAGTGGGGATGGTGTTCTTGAGGCACTAGATAAATTAGCACCTAAATTATCTGAGATATAGCATGACGTTCCAACTAATACTTGAGGAAATTACGAATAATCTTAAAAAAATACTGGATGATCTTTCCATTTCTGATGTAAATTTTTCTGTTGAAGTTGCAAAACCTGGATTTGGGGATGTCAGCTCTAACATTGCATTCCTACTTGCAAAAGAATTGAAAAAAAATCCAAAAGAAATTACTCAAATGCTATTTGAAAAATATTCTCAGTACTCTAGTACACTTGTTTTAAAAACTGAACCTCATCCCTCTGGATACCTTAACTTTTATGCTGATTGGAAAAATTTAAGCAAACTAATCCTATCTGAATCATACCTTGATACATTTGGTGCTGTTGACATTGGAAATAATTCAAACATTGTAGTTGAACATACAAGCGTAAATCCTAACAAGGCATTGCACATTGGCCATATTAGGAATATCGTGGTTGGCGACACTGTTTCCAGAATTTTAACAAAGGCAAATTACAATGTTAATGTTCTTAACTATATTGATGATTCTGGTTTACAAGTCGCTGACATTATTGTAGGTTTCAAACATTTTAAATTTGATGAAGAACCTCCAAATGGAAAAAAGTTTGATCATTATTGTGGAGATGATGTTTATGTTAAAACAACTCAAAAATACGAACTTGATTCTTCTTTAGAAGAAATTAGGAAAAATACTTTGAAAGAACTTGAAGATGGTAATTCTGAAACTGCAGCATTTGGCGACATGATTACTAGAAAAGTTCTAGCAGGTCAATTACAAACGTGCTGGAATCTGAATGTCTCTTATGATTGCCTTAATTTTGAATCTCAGATTATTCGTTCGGGATTGTGGTCAAAAATCTTTGAAAAACTCAAAGAAATGGGACTCATAGAATTTGAAAATGAGGGTAAAAATGCACAATGTTGGATAATTCGTGGGGATGGCAATGAGGATGATAAGGTAATTGTTAGAAGTAACGGCACTGCCACATACATTGCCAAAGATATACCGTACGCTGCATGGAAATTAGGCTTGCTGGACGATCCATTTTACTATCAACAATATGGTGCAACTCAGCCTAATTCTAAAACTCTGTGGCAAACTAGTTTGAATGATGATTCTGCCACCCCTCAAAACTTCACTGCTCAGAAAGTTGTCACTGTAATTGATTCACGTCAAGAAAGATTGCAAAAAATTATTACAACACTGATGGAAAAGTTCAATTCAATTCCAGACAGTTATGTCCATCTTGGTTATGAATCTGTAACGTTAAGTTCTGATACTGCAAAAACACTAGGATTGGAAACTGATGGAAAACAGGCTCAAATGTCTGGTAGAAAAGGAGTTTATGTCAGTGCTGATTCCGTATGTGATCTTTTAAAACAAAAAATTACTGAAGAAACTAAAAAGCGACATCCTGAAATGAAAGATTCAGAAATTGAGAAAATTGCACAATCTGTTTCAATTGGAACTTTACGTTATGAGATGATTAAACAAGATTTAGACAAAATAATCACATTTGATTTGGCAAAATCTCTTAGTTTGGAGGGTGACACTGCTCCATACATACAATATGCGTATGCTAGGGCGTCAAGAATTTTAGAAAAATCTGGAATTACGCCAACCACTGATGTTGATTTTTCATTACTTCAAGAAAAATCTGAACTTAATTTAGTTAAAACAATTGGCCTTTTTAATTTACAAGTTCGTGATGCCGCAAATAATTTTGCTCCTAAGGTCATTGCTAGATACTGTCATGATTTGGCAGTAGCCTTTAATTCATTTTATGAACATGTAAAAGTTTTAGATTCTGACAATATTGAGTTGAAATCTTCTCGTATTTGCTTGGTTCATTCTTTTAACATTACTTTGGAGAAAGCACTTGATCTACTCGGAATCTCTGCTCCAAATAGAATGTGATTTTTAGTTAAATTTGTGCCTATTTTTATCATTTTGCTGTAATCCTGATAATTGATTTTTACTTCTCAATCTTCTTAAGTCTAAAATTTTATTAAAAAAATCATGAGATTTATTCTAATTATTACAATGATTGCTTTAGTTAGTATTGTAATTGGAACTGTTGGTTTTGAATATTACAATCAATATACTCAAGAGCGTGAACTGGAAAGTTTGATTGTTTCATGCATGGAACGATTTGGTCATTACAGTGATAAACTTGTAAGTTGTTTAAATGATAATTCTCCATATGATCCTTGAACTCAATTTTACCACTATCAAATTTTATTAACATTCTTGTTATGCTTTTATTTTAAAATTCACTCATGGTGATGAAATTAGATGATGAGAAAACTTTGCTATTGGGATTATCCCTTACATTGGGCATAACTGTATTTGGTGGATTTATCATCATGTCTATTTTGATGCCTCACTGTAAGGATGTGATGTGTTGATTGTAAAATATTTTATTTTATCATCACCCTTAAGTTATGATTGAATCCATTAAGAGCATGAACTGTTTTGTTTGTGGAAAAGAAAAAAAAGATTTCGAAGTGTGGTCTAACAAATTAGTTATTGGCATTACGTTTGATTCTAATTTTCAAAATAATGACATCATATCCAACATGTCTGACAAATCCATAATTTGCCATCAATGCATTATTGAGATTCAAAATAAAGTCAAAGATGATTTAGATTCCAAATAGTATTATTTAGATCTAAATTAGAAAAGTTTCTAGTTTGTACTATTTTTTTTATATTTCGATTTTAATTTTTAGCTGTTCGTTTATGTTTTCTATGACACTAGTCATGATGTCTAAATTTGTTGTAAAGAATCCCCTATAGTCACCGTCTCCCATTTCTTCAGCGACTAGGCCAAATGGGCCTTTTTCACCTTTTGTGACTACGATCCACATTGGAGATATGTTTGTTCCATCGCAGCTAATCACTTCTGCAGATGCTGGGGGATGTGGGGCTAAATCTGGATTATTAAAATTTCCAATTATCCACGCTTTTGAAATTTTAGTGAGGATTTCTCTGTAACGTTCTTCAACATACTTGTACCTAGCTTCTGTCTCAAAAGTTGCTAGCAATGGGGAATTGTGTTTTACCGCGTAATTTTCTAACAGTATGCTGAGTCTGTAAAGTTCTTTCTTACCTGTTCTGAAATTAACATAGGTTGCTTTTTGGTATTCTTCTAAAGTCCATAGTATGTTGTGGTCTGTAAGATCTGTATTTTTTACTTGTGTAAATTTTGAAAATTTATTCCATATGTCATCAATAAAGTTTACAAAATGACTACTCATAAAATTCTTAACCTTTTTGTGTATTTAAGACACTGATAATTTTTTGTAATAGTGCTAACTTCTTTTTCACTTGTTTTATTTTTGTGATTTAAAAATCATTTTTGTTTTTTCTGCTTCAATTTTATGGGTTAGCATTGGTTTTGGATATTCTAAATTTGCTGGAAATTTTTCCCATAACTTATGAATTATTTTTGGTTCTGCTTTTTCTAATTCTGGAATCCATTTTTTAATATAATCGCAATTCAAATCAAATCTTTCCTGCTGTCTCCATGGATTAAAAATTCGAAAATAAGGCACTGAATCGCACCCTGTGGATGCTGCCCACTGCCAATTACCTGAATTAACTGCTGGATCATGGTCAATTAATTTTTCTTCAAAATATTTTTCTCCTAATCTCCAATCCATGTGTAGGTCCTTAGTCAGAAATGACGCTACAACCATTCTGACCCTGTTGTGCATAAAGCCTGTTTGGTTTAGCTGTCTCATTCCTGCATCCACAATTGGAAATCCTGTTTTTCCTTCACTCCATTTTTTAAAAGACTCTTTGGATTTTGACCATGGAATTTTTTGAAATTTTTGCCTGAATGTTGTTTTTTGTGCGTATGGAAAATGAAACAAAATATGACTAAAAAACTCCCTCCAGTACATTTCCCCCATTATTGTGTGCTCTGAGCCTAGTATTTCCTTGATTTCTTTATGTACCTCTCTGACTGAAATTGTTCCAAATTTGTTATGTGCTGAAAGCATTGTTGTTTGATTTAACCCTGGAAAGTCTCTGACTTTATCATAATCTCTAAATTTGTCCAAACATTTCAAAATTTTTAATGCCTCGTTACGTCCTCCTACAATTTCTTTATTTTTTATTTCTGACTTTTTAATTTCATCCCCCGAGATAATTTCTTTCGAGTAATTTTTTTGAATATTTTTAACAATTTTTTTTATTGGAAACTGTCTTGCTTTTTTATAAAAGAATGAATAAATTGTATACGGTGAACCATCATTAGTTTTTATTTCATTTGGATTGTGGAGTAAAAAATCTAATGTGCTATGAAACGATATATTGTTTTTTTTACAAACCTGAAATATTTTTTCATCTCTACGCTGCGCATAGTTTGTAAAATCTGTGTTTAGAAATACTGCATTTATGTTGTGTTTCTTAATTATTTTATCTATTATTTTTTCTGGTTTTCCTTCTAGTATTTGCAAACTTGCTCCTTTTTTCTTTAATTGATTATCTAGATCCACTAATGAATGATTAAGAAAAGACCATCTGAATTTTGAATCTTTCAATTTTTTTATTATGTTTTCATCATAAATGAAACATGGAATCACTTCTTTTGAATTTTGAAGTGATTCTATTAGGCCTATGTTGTCTTCTATTCTTAAATCTCTGCGAAAAATAAATAATGTTTTTTTATACATTGGATTTTTTAATTTTTTAATATTACTGAATATCGAACTTAGAATTCAATGTTGTCCCCATTACTTTTAGTGCGTACCTGCAAACGTTTGAATTTAGTGTAAAGAATCCCCTAAACTTTCCATCCTCGTATTCTTCTGCAATGAGGCCAAATGGGCCATACGGTCCTCTTGTAATTACTGTCCATACATTTGCTAAATTGGTATTACTACAACTTAGAAATTCTGAATTTGGTATTATCACGTCAGTTGGTATTATCTCGTCATCAAAATCGGCAATTATCCAAACTTTTGGCATGTCTGCAACCATTTTTTGATATCTTTCTTTCACATAGGAGAACTTTGCAATTTTTTCAAATGTAGCTAATAGTGGCTCTTTGTGTTGCTGAGCATAATTTTCAATCATTCTGCTAAGATGGTACAATGGTTTTCTACCTGCATCAAAATTATGATATCCTGCTTCGATGAATTGATCCAGTTTCCATATTGGCAAAATTTGATTATCTAAATTATGCCATTCAGATAATTGTGGAAATTCTTCCCAAACTTCATGTACAAAATCACCATATGGGTTTTTCATAATACATGTCATAATGAAATCTGATATAAATTAATTTTATCGATTAGTACTAGTGCCAATTATTTTTTTAATTTACGATTCTTTTTATTCTATAAACACATCAATTAGGTAATGTCAAGATATGAGAAACTTCTTCATATGTTAATGGATTATGACTCAACCATTATGTTTACTGCAATCAGTGACACTTCTGGAAATATTTTATGGAATACTCTTAGAGATGATGCAAAAGTCACGGTTCCTTTATCTGAAATTAAAAAAACTCTCGTTCGTGAATCTGATGATTGGATTGCACGTTGCAAAATTGAGGATTCTGATGATCTTGGTAGGGCATTGTATCATATCGCATCCTTTGAAAAAATTAAACAAGTAACTGTCCCTCTTGACGCTTTTCACATGTTGATGGTTCATGTTGATAATACCCCTCTTAACAAAACAAAAACAAAGAGCTATGGTCGCTATATTCAAATGGGAAAAATAATGTCTATTATTGATTTCGTAAATACTTTTGAGGAGTGATTTTACATGGCAAATTACTTAGCACTAGAATTACAAATTTCGGATATTATATTAACTAAAATGTTGGTAAAGAACTAATGGAAAAATATGAACAACTTTTAAACATGTTAATGGATTTTAATGAATCTGTTAGATTTGCAGCTGTGTCTGATGGGAACGGTCAATTACTTTGGAATAGTCAGAGAGACGGGGTTTCCAATATTGTTCCCATAGAAAAAACAAAATCAACCATGTCTAGATCTAGATCTGAATGGGATGAATATGCTTCATCTTCTGAAAACATTGGTAACGGTTTGTATTCTATCACCTCATATTCAAAAATTAAAAGAATAACCATTCCACTTTATGATGGCAACATGTTATTCATCAGCGTTGATAACAAACCTATGAAAAATGCAAAAAATACTAGTTACGGTCACCTTGTTGAAATGGGAGAAATTCTTTCAATCGTTGAATTTGTTGAATCTAAAAATTTTTAATTTTATTAACTTGAAATACTTTTATTTTTTAATTTTGAACCCTATTCGATATTGACAGATAATTTTGTTGCCAAATGTAGAAAATGTACTTCTAAAATTGTTATCCCTGATCAGGGTCCTTGCACTGATTTAGAATACATGGACTACATCAATGCTTATGAAAAACAATGTGAATGTGGGCAAAACGATTGGGAATTGCTTTCATCTTAATTTTTTAAAATTAATTCTTTTTTCTAGGTCTTCGACGTGGATTTAACTCATAAAATCTTTCAATATTATCTTGCCATTCCTTAGTTTCAGGTAAGCGTGAACGTGCATGCGGTCTCTTTCCATTAGTTGATAGCATTTCACTGTGATCCTTGTAGAACTCATCTATCTCCTTTACTAACACGTCCAGAAATTTTGACGCTTCCTTGGCTTCAGTACCTTTAGGTTCTCTGTGACTCATGATGGATTTAGATAATACGTCTACTTTTGCTATTTTTAATTTAAACTCACTTAGTACTCTATGCTCAAAAGAAATCATTTCTTTTATTCTTCATTAAACCCGCGTATGTATATTTTGGTATATTTTAAAAATCTCATTTTTTATGTTCTATCTATACATGGATTTATCCATTGTTTCATCTGACAAGTTGCTTTTAGATGAGAAATTACTAAAATTTGAACGTAGAATTTTTTGAATGTGTCCTGAAACTCTTGCTACGTTATCCCAAACATTATGAAATGTGTTCCTTTCTAAATTCTGTTCGTCTATGTGTGAAAATATTGCTAACCCTGCTATTGCTTCTGCGTCTTTAATCCACTGATGTCCTATATTGCAAATTGTACAAATTTCACTTATCTCCATAACTGCTTTGGAGAATGATGGATTTTTACTAACTAGTAATTTTACGTCTTCCGCTGGAAACCTCATGTTGACATTAACATGTATTCTGTCTTCTCTGTTTGCATTCTTACTAACAATTACGTTTGTTCCTACGTGAAATTGCCAATCAACTAAATTACTTTTTTCTTTAACTTTCTTCGTTTGATCTTCGTATTTTACATTAGTTATTTTGATAAACTCCTCTACTAGATCCTTCATTTCTTGTGACGTTTTAGCCATACCTTGCATTTTTTTTGTTAGTTATATTTTAGATTAAAGAAAAAAGAGTTAGTGACTGTGTCCACAGCCACAAGAATCGTGACCCTCACTACCTTGAGTTTCACTACCTGCACATTTGGAACATTTCTCTGATCCCATTGGAGAAAAGAAACTAATTCCACATGATACGCATTTCATATTTGCCATAATATTGCTAAAAAATTGCGGTATTTATTGAATACGTTTTGATTTAAAAAAAATATGTATATTTTTAAAAATTACAATTACTCACTTTTTTGAAATACACGATATTCGCCAATAATTGAACTACACTTGTGACATGTGTATTGCCCTCTCTCTATCAAAGTTAATCCGTCTGCAACTGCTTCGTTTGGACTCTCTTCAATTTGTATTTGAGTGGGACCGTCAAATTCAGAATTACATTGTTTACAAAAATGTTTTATCATTTTTGTTGTATCTAGTTTCTCAAGTGAGGCCAAAAAATGTTTATCCATATTTGGAACTAATTTTGATTTTGTAACTTGCTCATCTGTTAGTTCTGCGTAAACCCATCCGCCTGAACCTGCTAGTTGAATTTCTGTCAATTCACATTGCTACTTTATTTGCTACTAATAAGTCAAAATGAAATTAATAGCCACTATTCAAATTAAAAATATGAATGAAATTTCGTCTGATTTAGGCATACTTGATAACACATCTGGACGTGAATTTGAAATATTCGTGGTTAGGTTATTTGAAAAATTAGGTTATTCTGCAACTGTGACTAATCGTTCAAAAGACTATGGATGTGATATGATGTTGCAGCAAGGCGATAGCAGAATTGCAGTTCAATCAATACGGTCTGAATCTGAATTAAATTTTACATCTGTTCAAAGAGCCCTGAATTCTTTGAGAAAATACAATGCACAATTGGCTATTGTTGTAACTAATAACAAATTTATCTTTTCTGCAAAACGATTGGCAAAAATTAAGAATGTTACCCTGATAGATAGAAAAAAATTATTGGATTTAATTGAACTAGCTAATTTACCTTCAAACAGTAAAAAAGATTTAATTGATTTTTCTAATAATATTCACAAGACCATGCTGAAGCAAGGCGTTGACAAACAATCTTTTAAATTTCTTGGACTTGACGTTCCTAAAGTTGATCATAGTCTTTTAACAAAAGATGCCTATGGCCGTCCTTACCCGCTTAATATTAAAAAAGAAAAATTAATTGATATTTTCAAAGAAATCAGGGGAGATGATGAGGTATCCATTCAGAAAGACACTTTATTGGATTTCATGGAAAAATACCCTTTGATGTTTGGAACTAGATCTGAATCTGAAATATTTCTGTTCAACATGGTTAAAGAATTTATAATTTTTAAACCAAAATTAGATTTTTATAAT
>JABHXI010000022.1 GCA_018657375.1 Candidatus Nitrosopumilus sp.
AAACCCTTCTTCACTTCCCAACTGATTTCTATTTTGTGCAAATTTATATCCAAAATATAGCTCTGGACTTCTAAACAACGTATGTTCAAATTCTTCAATAGATACTAATGATGTTGACGACATTGCTTCTATTTTCATTGCTTTAGATCTTTCTTCTAGTAGTTGCTGAATAATTTTTTCTGTTTCTTGATACCCTCCTTCCCCGATATGCTCATATCTTATATTTCCCTGATGATCTGCAATGTATTTTCTTGGCCAGTAATTATTTTCAAATGCTTTCCATGTTTTCATATCATTATCTAGAACTACTGGATAGTCAATACCGTATTTCTCTATTGCAACTTGAACATTTTCTGCATTTTTTTCAAATTCAAATTCTGGTGAATGAATTCCAATTATTAGCAATCCTTGATCTGCATATTTTTCATCCCATGCTGTAATGTATGGAAGTGTTCTGATGCAATTAACACAGCTATATGTCCAGATATCGTACAGGATTACTTTATTCTCCATATCTTTAGATATTTTTTCAGGTGTTGTGTTGAGATAATCTGATATGCCTACTAAATTTGGAGCCTTTTTAATTCCTGAATCTTCAATTATTGATGAGGATTCATCTAGACCTATGAATAATATGGCTAAAAATACTACTCCTGCACCAATTAGCCCGCCAAAAATTATGCCTGTTTTAATTTCTGCATTCATCCTAACATCACGATCTCGTTAAGTAATGGAAAATTTGCAATATATGCAAGTTGGTTTGTAAATATTAAAATTCCCAGCAAGATGATAAATCCTCCTAATACAATGTTGTAATATTTCAAATGTTTTGTCATGGATGAAATAATTTTTGTAGATTTAGAATAAAATATCCCCATTAAAATAAATGGAATGCCTAGACCTGTGGAATACGCTAGTAGTAAACTAAATGAAATTGAGGGTGTGGTTGCAGCTAATGTGAGTATTGTTCCCAATATTGGTCCAACACATGGTGTCCATCCTATAGCAAACGCTAAACCAAATACAAATGACATTGGATAGCTTGATTTAAAATTTTTAATGTGGAATTTTTTTTCTTTATTTAACGAATTAATTTTTGTAGACAATATTAAAAATATTCCAAAGATGATGATAATAATTCCTGCAATTATGTTTAGACTCTCTGTGAATTGATTAACGTTTTCTAATAATGCACTGTTAATCAAAACTCCTAAGGTTGAAAAAATAATTGAAAACCCTAAAACAAAAAATATTGTGTTTATTACAATGTTGATTTTATTTATTTGAACATTGGATTTATGTGGATTTTTTATTTCATATAATGTAGTTCCAGAAATATATGCTAAAAATGCGGGAATCATTGGCAAGATGCATGGAGCAATAAATGAGGCCAATCCTGCAAGCAGAGCCACTATTATCGTGGGTTCAGTCATGTCCTAATTTCATAATTTTTCCTTTAAAGCCTTCTTACGCATTTTAACTAGTATCTCACAATCCGTTTTTAACTAGGGGTTTGATGACTCTGATATGAATAAACGATTTATTGTCGTAGGTATCATTTTGTCCATAGCTGTGACTATTGCAGTTATCGTGGGCTCTCCTGCAAATCCATTAGATTTGGCATTTGGTGGAATGGATGCTTCTAGATAATTACAAGAATTTTCTATAGGCTTTTTCAAATATTTTTAACGATTTTTCAACATCTGAATTTGTTAGCCACGCCGTCACTGATATTCTTAGTCTAGCTTGATTCTTTGGTACTGTGGGATACCTGATTGGTTGTGCAAATATCCCGTTTACAGATAAAAATTTACCAAAATCCATCGCTAATTTTTCACTTCCTAAAATTATTGGTATGATCTGCGTATTTGATTTTATTTCATATCCGATTGATCTTAGCCCTCTCGCTAATTTTTCTACATTATTTTCTAATTTCTTCTTCTGAGTCTCTCTGTCTGACTCTATTCTTTTAATTGAATGTTGCACTAAAAATGATGGTAGTGCTGATGTGTAGATAAATGGTTTTGATTTATTTATGCATAAATCAATCACATTATTTTGTGATGCGACATACCCTCCAAATGATCCTAGACCTTTGCTTAAACTACTGATATACAAATCAATTTTTTTTGCTACATTGAAATGTTCTGGAGTTCCCTTTCCATCTTTTCCCATTACAAAATCCCCGTGTGCGTCATCTACAATTGTTATCGCATTTGATTTTTGTGAAATTTCCGTAATTTCTTTTAACGATGATACGTCTCCATCCATACTAAATACACCTTCAGTAATTACAAACTTATTTTTTCCTTGTATTTTTATTTTCTTTTCTAAATCATCCATGTCATTATGTTTGTAAATGGATATTTTGGCACCTGATAATTTACATGACTCTATGATGCTTGCGTGGTTTAATTCATCACTGAGAATTAAATCCCCTTTTGACGCAATTGCTGAAATTGATCCAAGATTTGCCATGTAGCCTGTGGGATAAACCAGACTGTTTTGTTGCGATTTGTGTTTTGCCAGTACACTTTCTAATTTCCTATATGATTCATCATTTCCTGAAACAAGTCTGGAACTTGACTGTAATTGATTTGTTTGAATTTTGGTTATTGGAATTCCAAGATAATCGTTTGAGGACAAATTGATGTGTTTTTTACCTTTAATTGTGATGTGTGAACCTCGTGCTTCACCATATTGCAACTTTCTGTGTAGATTATTTTCTTTAATTCGTGCTAATTCTAAATCAATAAAGTTGAGTTTATGCTTCAAGGCCAATTTTTTCTATCATTTCACGGTCTTTTTTGGATTTATTTCCGCCCATAGTTAGATATCCTTCAGTAATTATTCCATTTGCTCCACTTTGGAGTAATTCTTCTCCTGAATCCTCTAGTTGAGTTTCTCTTCCTCCAGAAATTTTAATCACTGATTCTGGTAAGAGAAATCGTATGACTGAAAATATTCTAGTAATTTCAGAATTTGCAAGGTCCACTTGCAATTCCAATGGTGTTCCTGGAACTGCAACTAGTATGTTGATTGTTATTTCCTCTGGATATATTCGTGCTAATTCTAAAGTTAATTCTAATCTTTGTTCTCTTGTTTCTCCCAACCCGATAATTCCGCCTGTACACAATTCCAACCCTGCTTCTCTTGCAATTTCTAGTGTATCTAGTCTATCTTGATATGTGTGTGTTGTACATATTTCTGGAAATTTTGATTTTGCTGTTTCTAAATTATGATTGTACCTTTTTACTTTCAGTTCTTTTAATTTTGATGCTTGTTGTTTTGTAAGAAATCCTAAACTACATTCTACACTAATTCCAACTTTTACATTTATCTCTGTAATTATTTTACAAACTTTTATGAAATCTTTTGGTGATGGTTCTTTCCATGCTGCAACTAAACAATATGAGTCTGCACCTTCTTCTTTTGCTTTTTTAGCTTTGATTACAACTTCTTCTGGTGTAGGCAATTGATATGTTTCAATACCTGTATCAAAAAATGCTGATTGCCCACAAAATGTACAATCTTCACTACATGCATTTTTTTTAATATTGTTTAATTGCTCCACATCTACTTTATTTCCATTATAGTCCCTGGTTATCTCGTTAGCACATTTAGATAATTCCTTAAGATCTTCATCTGGTACATTAAACAATTTTCTTGCATCTTCTACGGAAATTCTTTCTCCTGAAAACACCTTTTCTTGACAATCTTTGATGAATTCTAGGTTACTCATGTTGAAACAATTTTTATTCCATTTATAAACATATTGTAATTGTTAACCCTCTTAATTTTAGGGGTTAACAGTCAAATAATTTTTGATTTTGATGCCTGAATGGTCTTAATTGTTCTCCTTAGAAGTAATTCTAATTCATTACCTTGAATTGATAGCGGTGGAACTAGCATTACAATATTCCCCAGAGTTCGAAGGTATATTCCATGTTTTTTCCCTTCTTCAAAGAATACTTTATTGATGGATTTTTTTGTCTTGATTGGTATCTTTTTTTCTTTGTCTGATACTAACTCTATCCCCATTAGCATTCCCTTGTGTCTGATATCTCCGACAATGTCTATGTCTGAAATTTCTTCATAATACTTTGAAAATATCTTCGATGTTTTTTGAATTTTTTTAATCAAATTGAATTTTTCATACATGTGGATATTCTCATTGGCCACTGCTGCTGCCATTGGATTTCCAGTATATGTATGACCGTGAAAAAGATGCTTCCAATCATTAAATTCACCTGAAAATGAATCATAGATTTTTTTATTTGTAAGCGTTGCTGCCATCGTCAAATACCCGCCAGTTAGCATTTTTCCATACGCTGCTATGTCCGGTATGCTTTGCTGTTCTTGATATTGCACCATTGATCCCAATCTTCCAAAACCTGTTGCTATCTCATCCAGCACAAACAGGATGTCATGTTTTTTACATAACTTGCTAATCTTTTTTTGAAAGTCTTCGGGATAAATTATGACCCCTCCTGCCATCTGTGCGCCGCTTTCCATTATGAAAGCTGCAATGTCGTCTTTTTTGGAAAACCTTTTTTCAATTTTTTCCAAACACTCGTTTTGATGGTCTTCAAAAGTCAATCCTTTTGGTATTCTGTACTTGTTTGGAACTGGAAATTGAATAGTTGGAAACAGTTGCTCTTTAAATTTTGCAAAAAATTCTGGAACGTACCCTACTGACATGGCTCCAAACGTGTCCCCGTGATATCCGTTTTCTACAGTTGCAATTTTTGTTCTGTTTCTCTCTCCAGTGTTTTTCCAGTACTGCAACGCAATTTTGATTGCAATTTCCATTGCTGATGAGCCATTGTCTGAAAAAAACACCTTGTTCATTCCTGGAGATATTTTCATGAGATTGTCTGCCAGTTTTTCTATGGGCTCGTTTGTAAGATTGAACAATGATGAATGTTGAATTTTCTTGCTTTGGGTTGTAATTGCTTTAACTAATTGGGGATTGGAGTGCCCCCAAACATTGCACCACATTGACCCTACCGCGTCAATTATCTTGTTTCCTTTGGAGTCTATTAGCCATATTCCTTTGCCTTTAGTTATGGTGTCAAATGAACCCCATTCACTCATCTGCGTGTTTGGATGCCATACTGAACTTTTCAACTAATATTGTTGGATTTGTGAACTTAATAATTGAGTTGTTGGCAAATTGTGAATGTTATTTTAATTTGATTGTATCTTTGACTGTTTTTTTTCTAAACTCATTTGATAGTACATGCGCTGTTTTTTTAAATTGAGAATTTCCCTATTTTTTTCCCTGTATCTTTTGTTTTGTTCTCGTCTGACCTCCTTGTTTTCTTTTTTTAACCTATTTAGAAATTCTAGAGACATTCCATTGTTTCCCTATTTTTTATATTAAAATCACATTTTTTTTTCATAATGGTTAGAATTTCTGTAATGCATGCGAATATTCTTGTTCTATACCTGTAGAATTAAACAATTTGATGTTTGTACCATTCCAGATTAATGCTAGTTTTGATTAGATTAAGTGATTTGAATAGTTCTAATCACCTGATTCAGTTTTCAGAACTAGAATTTGCTTCAAGTGTTGAGCTCTCTTTGCCATTTTTCACGCTTATGATCATAGTTGGTATGATGTCCACAAAAAATATGATGAAAAGAAAAAACTCTTGTCGTCAAATAATTCTAGATACCGTTTTATCCAAACCTATAACCTTTATGAAATTAGTTTCCGAATCACAATGTGCTTCAGAAACTGTTGAAAAATATGTTAGACTGCTTCTTGATGATTGTGATATTCA
>JABHXI010000149.1 GCA_018657375.1 Candidatus Nitrosopumilus sp.
AAATAACGAAGATTACTCAAATCTAACTCAAATTACGTTAGTAGACGCAATGACCATTGCTGAAAACAATGTAGCAGATAGCAAAAGCATGTATGCAAAACTTTCTTCAATTAACGGATATCTTGTTTACAAAGTAGTCATCACAAACGATGACCACGAATACAGCAAAGTTCTAGTCGATGCAGGCACTGGAGATGTACTTTATGTCACAGATGCAAAATCTTTTGATTCCAACAAAAAGAAAAAGCACAGCGACAGCAAAAATGACAAAAATCATGACAAAAGAATGAAAGATTACTACAAGGACATGACTCCAGAACAAATTACTGAAAAGAAAAAACAATTTAAGGAAATGGGAGAGGCATGGAAATCACTATCAATTCCAGACAAGGCTGCAATGATTATGCACTTTATGCAAATGAAATTGCAATGGGATGTAATGTCTGATGACGAGAAAGAAGAACAAAAACTTGAAATGAAAAACAAGTGGAAAGGATTACTAACAGCATCACCTGAAGAAAAGAAACAAAAACTTGAGGAATATGTAAAGTCAATAAAATAAATTCAGAAACAGAGAAAATTATTATTTGTTTTTAGCATCTAAATATTTTTGAACCTCTTCAACATCCTTGTCACCTCTACCCGAAAGTGTTACGACAATGGATTCAGAAGGTTTTCCCTTTTTTGCAACTTTCATTGCTTCAGATATTGCATGAGATGATTCAAGAGCAGGGATGATGCCTTCAGTTCTAGTAAGAGTTAGAAATGCATCTAACACTTCAGCATCTGTAGATGAGTGATACTTTACTCGCTTGGTATCTTTGTAGTATGCATGTTCAGGACCAACTCCAGGATAGTCCAATCCAGCTGAAATACTATGCGTTTCAGTAATTTGACCCTCTCCATCTTGAAGTAGATACGTCATCATTCCATGAAGTACGCCTTTACTTCCTGCAGACAGTGTTGCAGAGTGTAATTTGGATTTTAATCCCTTGCCAGCAGCCTCAACACCGATAATTTCAGCACTTGTATCAACCAAAGGGTAGAACGTGCCAATAGCATTAGAACCACCGCCAACACATGCAATTACAACATCAGGATCTTTATTGTTGATTTTTTTCATTTGTGATTTAATTTCATTACCAATCACACTTTGAAAATCTCTAACCATTACAGGATACGGATGTGGTCCAACTGCAGAACCTAGCAAGTAATACGTGTTCTCTACATTTGTAATCCAATCTCGGATTGCCTCATTAATTGCATCTTTCAGGGTCTTGGAACCGGACTTTACAGGATGCACTTTAGAACCTAGCATATTCATACGGTAGACATTTTGTTTTTGTCGAATTGTATCCTTGTACCCCATGTACACTTCGGCCTTCAATCCCAATGCAGCACATGCCATTGCAGTTGCAACACCATGTTGTCCAGCACCAGTTTCTGCGATAATTCTTTTTTTATTCATTTTTTTTGCTAAAAGTGCCTGACCTAAAGTATTGTTAATTTTATGAGCTCCTCCATGCAGTAGATCTTCTCGCTTAAGATAGATTTTGGCACCGCCTAATTTTTCAGATAAATTCTTTGCATAGTATAGCGGAGTAGGTCTTCCAGCATACACTTTTAGATAATAATCTAATTCCTGTTTGAATTTTCTATCGTCTTTAAATTTTAAATAATTTTCCTCCAATTCCTCAATAGCAGGCACCAAAGTTTCTGGAATGTATTGTCCACCAAATTCTCCAAACTTGCCATTTTTAGGATATTTCATATTGAGTTCACCAATTTTCTTACTTGCTCTTCAATATTATCGCTTTTCATTATACTTGAACCTATCAAAAATGCGTTAGCACCAGACTTTTTGAGATATTGAATGTCTTCAGGTGTATTAATTCCACTTTCAGATAAAATAAGTCTAGAATGATCATATCCAGATAAGACAGATTCAGTAGTTTTAAGATCAATTTCCAAAGTATCTAAATTTCTGTTATTGATTCCAATAATATCAGCTTCAGTTTTCAACGCATTTTGAAATTCTTCTCTAGTATGAACTTCAAGTAAAACATTCAAACCTTGCTTATGCCCATAGCCTATGAACTCATCAATGTCTGTAAGAAATTTTTGATCAAAGAGAGATTGAATCACAAGCATGTAATCAGCACCGATTTTTTTTGCAGCGTCAATCTGAATTTTATCAATCATGATGTCTTTCATAAGTAATGGCACGTCTACTGCCTGTCTTACTTTGATAAAATATTCCGGAGAGCCATTAAACAAATGTGGCTGAGTCAAGATAGACAATGCCTTTGAACCACCTGCAATCATTTGTTTTGCAATAACAGCAGGGTCACCAATTGTTCTAATTTTACCCAATGACGGAGATGCAAATTTTACCTCAGTAAGCAATGTGGCATGAGTATTGGATGCGATAATTTGTTTGAAATCTTGATCAGATTTTTGCAGATTTACATCAACGTCGTAAACACCATCATCAATTGCAATTTGGGAATTATT
>JABHXI010000150.1 GCA_018657375.1 Candidatus Nitrosopumilus sp.
ATCAATTGATGATGTCAATAAGGTCATTTCTCAATTCAAAGACAAAAACCCTTCAGTCCTAATTGGATTGGGTGGTGGAAGTTCAATGGATGTAGTAAAATATGCTGCACCTGAATTGAAAAAAGAAAAAATTCTAATTCCAACTACATTTGGAACTGGAGCTGAAATGACAACATATTGTGTTCTAAAATTTGATGGAAAAAAGAAATTGTTACGTGAAGACAGATTCTTAGCTGACATGGCTGTAGTTGATTCATATTTTATGGATGGAACTCCGGAACAAGTTATCAAAAGTTCTGTCTGTGATGCATGTGCTCAAGCTACTGAAGGCTATGATAGCAAACTCGGTAATGACTTGACTAGAACATTGTGTAAACAAGCATTTGATATTCTATATGATGCAATAATGAATGACAAACCAGAAAACTATCCTTACGGTTCAATGTTATCTGGAATGGGATTTGGTAATTGCTCTACAACATTAGGACATGCATTGTCCTATGTGTTTTCAAATGAAGGAGTACCTCATGGTTATTCTTTATCATCTTGTACCACAGTTGCACACAAACATAACAATTCAATCTTCTATGATAGATTCAAAGAGGCAATGGATAAACTCGGCTTTGATAAATTAGAACTCAAGGCCGATGTTTCAGACGCTGCTGACACTGTCATGACCGATAGAGGACATTTGGATCCGAATCCAATTCCAATATCTAAAGATGACGTCATAAAATGTCTTGAAAATATCAAAGCAGGTAATTTATAGAAAATTCATTTTTTCTTTTCTTTTTCTTTTATGCCTAAACTGCGAAATTGGCAGATTAACTAAACTTTTTATTATAATGATTTGAAACAACATCAGTTGGCAAGTAAAAAATTAAAGTTTGGTATTCAAAATGGACTAAATGTTGCTAGAGCCGGATTTACTGAGGATCAGATACTTACTGCATGTCAACTAGCTGATCGAACAGGATATGATTCTATTTTCTATATGGATCACACAAATGTTCCACAATGGAAAAATGCAACTGTTTTAGATCCTTGGGTCATGTTATCTGCAATTGCCGCAGTTACAAACAACGTTGAATTAGGAACATGTGTTACTGATGCAATTAGAAGACACCCATCAAATATCGCACTAGCTGCAATCACTCTTGATAGAATTTCTAAAGGAAGAGCAATTCTTGGTATTGGTGCTGGAGAGGCACAAAATCTTAAAGAATTTTGTATTCCTTTTGAAAAACCTGTTTCAAAATGGGCTGAACAAATTGAAGTTATTAAAAAATTGTATCATTCTAGCCCTGATAATACTGTGGATTACGAAGGTAAATTTTATGAATTAAAACAAGCATGTCTACAAGCTGCATCAATTAGAAAACCACATCCACCTACCTACATGGCTTCTGGTGGTAAGCGAACATTAGATTTAACTGGAAAACTTGGAGAAGGCTGGTTACCAATCGGTTACACTCCTGAATTATTTGAAGATCATAGAAAACAGATTGAAGTTTCTATGGACAAATATGGTCGAAGTCAAGAAGATAAAGATAATTTTGAAATGGCATTAGATATTGATGTTTACTTTTCAGAAGATGCAGAAGCTTCTTGGGCCAAAATGAAAGAGGCTGTTAAAGTAAGTTTGTTTAAACCTGAAATTTTGAGAGTACATGGATTAAAAGAAATTGAAGGATTTGATTTTGTAAAATACTTTACAGAATATTCAATGTCTGATCAGAGTTGGATTGTTAAAATGAGAGAGGCTGCAACTAAAATTCCAGATAAAGTTGCAAGATCATCTACTGCAGTTGGAACTCCTGAGGATATTATTCCTACCTTTGAGCGATTTATGGAAGCTGGTGTGAATCACTTTGTAATTAGATTCTGGGGTAAGAACTACTTTGGTTCTATTGACAAGTTTGCAAGCCATGTTATGCCTGCATTGCGTGAAAAACATAAACAAAAATTCGCTTAATCCTAAATTATTATAACATTATTTAGCGTGTCAATTTCCTGAATATTACTATGAATGAAGATGTTCCTGACGCTGTCAAAAAATGTCTTGATATTTTGGATGATAGTTTAGAAATATTGGTTGACATTGAATTTGCTCTAAATGATGAAAAAAACGACGAATTAATTCCTGACATGAAACTTCATAATTTGTTTGATATGACTGAAGATGTCGCAGAGTCTGAAAAAATTAAATTTGCTGAATCTAAATTAGTTCAAAGACAATTTCAAGATATTTAGCGATTTCGTGAATTGTGCTGATGCTTGTTTTTTGCTGACTGCTTCACTTTTCTTTTAGTTTGTTGTTTGAGTAATCTTTTTCTTGTTCTCTCTGTTCCGCTTGTCGAACCTTGAACGATTTTTGTTTTACTTCCATCTTTCAGCATAATCACTTTTCCCTTGAATCTAAATTCAACATCTCTACATTTGATATAGTATCTTCTAAGACTGAAAAATATTCTATTGTTGGTTCCATGCATTTCTTTAACTTCCTTTGTTTTTTTTAATTCATTGAGAATATTTCGCAGTAAACCTTTGTCAATATCTGTTATTCTCTGTAATTCTTTAAACCAGATGAATTTTGACTCTGATCCCCAATCATTTAGTATTTCTATGATCTTGTTTGTTGCTTCTTCTGTCTCCTCATTTGGGGTCATTATTTTTATTATATTTGTCCTAAATTTAGCAATTTAGATTAATGAAAAGTTTGAATCAATAAAGTCAATTTTTAGAATGTTTTATCTTTTTGACAATTTTTGTGATTACTTGCTATGACTGATAAATCAAAACATGAGTGTACTGAATTAGGATGTAAAATACTCCAAATACGAGAATTAACGAAAGAATTGAATACTGATTAATTTTATATCTTTGATTTCTTCTTTCTTTGTTTTAATCTAGATTTTGTTACTTTAACTGACTGTTTTTGATTATTTTCCATTCTATTTGCTAACAAATCGATTTGTTCTACAATCTCTATCTGCTCTTCTGCAGAATTCGTTTTAACAAGTTTTTTGTTTAATTTTTTTAATTGACTTGAATACGAGTTAAACTCTCCTCTCAAATCATTTAGGTATGGATCATCCATGATGATTTTGAATATCACTCATATTTTATGTATTTTTTTCTTGATATTTTGATCTTAATTTATAATATTATTTGTTAGAATTACCTTGTGCAACTCGTTGACATTCTTAAAATTAAATCATATGAAAAAATAAAAGAATTTCTTAATCAAGAACACGTTGGAAGAATTTCTAGTATTGATGTAAATGGATTTCCTCAAATAATTCCGATGAATTTTGTATTTCTTAATGATGCCGTATACATACACTCTCATGTAAAAGGTGAAAAGTTGGATAACATTTCTAAAAATAACAAAGTTGGTTTTGAGGCCGATAGGGAATTAGAATTTTTACCATCCTATTTTGAAGATCCTCATAACGCTTCTTTAGCTGATACTCTGTACATTAGTGTTGTAATCAAAGGACTTAGTTCTTTAGTTTCTGATAGAGATGAAAAAACTTTAGCTCTAAATGG
>JABHXI010000151.1 GCA_018657375.1 Candidatus Nitrosopumilus sp.
ATTGCGATCAAATTAAAATTTTACAGAAGTAGATTTTTATTCGATTTATAGAGATACGTTCCAGATGGGTCTTAACTATTATCAAATAAAAAAAAATATTCTAAGAGCTCGTAAATTAGTAATCAAGGCGACTAATACAGCAGGTTCTGGTCATCCTGGCGGCTCTTTTTCCATGGCTGAAATTTTGGGTTGTTTGTTTAACAAACATTTGAAATTTGATGTTCAAAACCCTCAATGGGAAGATAGAGATCGGTTAGTATTGTCTAAAGGACATGCTGCTCCTGGTTTGTTCTCTAATATGGCAGTAGCAGGATATTTTCCAGAATCTGAAATTGAAACTTTACGAAAATTCGGCAGTAGATTACAGGGACATCCTGATCTAAAATGTCCTGGAGTTGAATTTTGTGGAGGTTCGTTAGGTACTGGTCTGTCTTATTCTGTTGGAATTGCACTAGCTGCAAAAATTGATTCAAAGGATCATCATGTCTATACAATTATTGGAGATGGCGAATCTGATGAGGGGCAAGTCTGGGAAGCTGCTATGACAGCTTCCAAATACAAAGTTGACAATCTAACTGCTTTCCTTGATAGAAATTTCATTCAACAGGATTCCTACACTGAAAAAATAATGCCATTAGATGAAAATTTAGAAGGCGACGATATTGCTGAAATGTGGAAAGATGCATCAAGATGGAAAACTGGTGATAAGTGGAGATCATTTGGTTGGAATGTTCTTGAAATTGATGGCCATAGAGTTGAACAAATTGATGCAGCAATTACAAAAGCCAATGCCACAAAAGGTGTTCCTACAATAATTATCTCAAGAACTATCAAAGGAAAGTCTTTGGAACATATGGAAGACAATCCTCAATGGCATGGAAAAGCCCCTGACTCTGATATTGTTCCTATAATTAATTCCGAATTAGATTCTCAATTTCTAATTGCTCCTTCCATTATTGCCGGTGATATGTCTAATTTAGAAAATGAAGTTAAGAGATGTGTGACAGGAAGATCTGATTTAATTCATCTTGATGTAATGGATGGCCAATTCGTTCCCACCAAAACTTTTGATCATAATAAAATAAAAGAACTTAGACCATTAACTGTCATTCCATTTGATACACATCTTATGATTAATGAACCTCTAAAACATGTTAGAGATTACATCGATGCTGGAAGTGATATTGTAACAGTTCATGCTGAGGTAACTGATGAATCTAGTTTTGGAGAGATTCATGATATTTTAAAACAACATCAAGTTGGTGTTGGCTTTGCAATTAATCCTGACACTGAACTACCTGAATGGTCTTACAAATTTTTGTCCACATTAGATCAGCTGATTGTCATGTCTGTAATTCCTGGAAAATCTGGTCAAAAATACATTGAAGAAACCCATGCCAAAATGGCCAGACTAAATTCTATTCTCAACGAACATAATTTTTCAGGTTGTATTGAGGCTGATGGAGGTGTAAATATTGAAAATATTGGATCTGTGTTTGCAGATGGTGCACGTGCCTTTGTTGGCGGTGGCGCAATTGTTGGACAACAAGATGTTAGAGATGCAATCAAAGATTTTAGAAATGCAGTTTTAAAATCAAGAAGACGTATGTTACTTGATAAAGCAAATCAATTGGGAGGTTCTGATTTAGTCAATAAATGGATTGGATTACACGTCATTGGTTCAAAACAAGAAGAAATTAAAAAAATTGCACAGGAGTCTGGATATCTTTGAATGAACCGATAATGACTGACATGCGTTCAGAATATGCAAAATCACTAATTCAAGTTGGACATGATAATCCTAATGTTGTTGTTTTAGGTGCTGATACCACTGATTCACTAAAAACTTCTGGATTTGGAAAACAATTTCCTGACAGATTTTTCAATGTTGGCATTGCTGAGGCAAATCTTGTAACTGTATCTGCTGGATTAGCTGTATCTGGAAAAATTTCTTTTGCAAGTACTTATGCAATATTTTTACCTGGTAGAGCAGTTGATCAAATTCGAAATAATGTTGCATACCCTTCACCTCCTGGAAAAAAAGGATTAAATGTAAAATTAGTTACATCTCATGGAGGTTTATCTGTTGGACCCGACGGTGGTTCTCATCAACAAATTGAAGACATTGCAATTATGAGAGTTATTCCAAACTTTCGAGTTTTTATTCCATCTGACACTGTTTCTGTTTCAAAATTAACCCAAATAATGGCATCTGAATATGGGCCATTTTACATGAGAATGGCAAGATCAAAAACACCTGTTATACATTCAGAATCACAAGAATTTAAAATTGGTAAAGGCATTACTGTAAGAGATGGTTCTGATTGTACTATTGCTGCATGTGGAATTACAGTTAGAATGGCATTAGAAGCAGCAGAGATGTTGCAACAAGAAGGAGTTTCTTGTAGAGTTTTAGATATGTTTTCAATCAAGCCTATTGATAATGAAATTTTAGAAAAGGCAGCAAGAGAAACTGGTTGCATTGTTACAACTGAAGAGCATAATATTTTTGGTGGAATGGGTTCGGCAGTAGCAGAATCTGTTTCTGAATCTTATCCTGTACCCGTCAAAAGAATTGGAGCCCAGGATATGTTTGGAGAGTCAGCACGTGATGCTGAAATTCCTTTACTTTTAGAGAAGCATGGGATTACATCTTTTAATATGGCAAAACAAGCAAAAGAATTAAGGAATAAAAAAATATGAAAATTTTTCTTGATACTGCTAATTTAGAATCTATAAAAAAATTTAACGATATGGGGTTGTTAGATGGCATTACAACTAATCCTTCTTTGATGTCCAAAGAAGGCGGTAATCCAAAAAATGCTATGGAAGAAATTACAAAAATTATTCAAGGTGATGTAAGTTTAGAAG
>JABHXI010000152.1 GCA_018657375.1 Candidatus Nitrosopumilus sp.
AAATAACATGAAAGACTCTGGTCTCAATGTTATTGTCGGTCTTAAAGAAGGCGGTAAAAGCTGGAAAAAAGCCGAAGCTGACGGTCATAAAGTAATGTCTGTTGCAGATGCAACAAAACAAGGAGATATTATTCACATCTTGCTTCCGGATATGATTCAGGGTCAAGTTTACAAAGATGAAATCGAACCAAATCTTTCAGAAGGAAAAGCATTGTCATTTTCTCATGCAGCTGCAATCTATTTCAAATGGATTGAAGCACCAAGCAATGTAGATCTTATTATGGTTGCACCAAAGGGACCTGGTTCTAAAGTTAGAGAAACCTATCTTGAAAACTTTGGTACTCCGTCTATTGTTGCAGTTGAACAAGACTTTACAGGAAAGGCTTGGGATAGAACTTTAGGAATTGCAAAAGCAATCGGTAGTGCAAGAGCCGGATTAATCAAAACTGCTTTCAAAGAGGAAGTTGAAACTGATTGGTTTGGTGAACAGGCAGACCTATGTGGCGGTGCAGCTTCTATGGTGACAAATGCATTTGAAACTCTAGTTGAAGGAGGATATCAACCAGAAATTGCATACTTTGAAGTTTTACATGAACTCAAACTAATTGTAGACATGATTCAAAGATATGGAATTAATGGTATGTGGAGACGTGTAAGTGAAACTGCTAGATATGGTGGTTTAACACGTGGACCTATGGTTATGGATGCTGCAAGCAAAAATAACATGAAAAAAGTTCTCACCATGATTCAAGATGGTACTTTCAACAAAGAGTGGATATCTGAATACCAAACAAAAGGCTCAGAGGCATTTGATCAATACATGAAAAAATATGACGAACACCAAATTGAAAAAGTTGGTAAACAAATGCGTAAAATGATGTGGCCTGATTCCACAGAATAATCTTTTTTTATTTTATATTTTTCTTAATTTTGAAACGCCTGCATTGATATGGTCAATAATTGTCGGCAATGGCGTACCTGGACCAAACACATGATCAACACCTGATTTGACTAATCCGGCATGATCAATTTCTGGTATTACTCCGCCTCCTACAATTAGAACGTCCTTGATTCCTTTCTTTTGTATTGTTTTTACAACTCTTGGAAACAATGTTCCGTGTGCCCCGTTTAGCAAACTCATTGCAACTGCGTCTACGTCTTCATCTTCTGCAATTTGTGCAATTCTATCTGGTGTTGCAAATAATCCTGAATAGATTACTTCCATACCTGCATCTCTGAATGCCCTACACAGTACCAGTGCGCCTCTGTCATGACCATCTAGTCCTAATTTAGCAACTAAAATTTTGATGTTTCGTGATGACGTTTTTTGCTTCATAATTATGGTTCTATTTTGTATATTTTAAAAGCTTTATTTTCCTTGGTTCTACCGTGAAACAAAATAATGTCTCTTTTTCTATTATTTTTCCTGTGCTTTCCCCTGAGATCAAAAATACCCTTAACATTGTCTCTAAACTATGTTGATCGATAACTATTTGGACTATTTCCTTTAAATTAGACCTGAAAATTACTCTTGTATGTCTAATAATTCTAGAGATACTATTTTCATTGGTAAGAAACCGTTGATGACTTATGTTACTGCAGCTATTATTCAATTGGCTACTCAACCTGCAGTTACAATTAAGGCCAGAGGATTAACTACTGCCATTGCAATTGATGTAGCTCAATCAGTACTTAGTAAAACTAAACCTGCATTTAAAATTGACAGTGTTAACATTGGTTCAGAGTCTCTAGTATCCTCTGATGGTAGAAATCGTGATGTTTCAACAATTGATATTTGTATCAAAAGGGCAACTGCCTAAGGGACACTGAATTGGCAGCTGCAAACACCACTCCTAGTTGTTTACGTTGTGGAAAAAATTCTCTTTTAACTGATGATGTTACCGGAGAACAATTTTGTTCAAAATGTGGTTATGTAATTTCAGAAAAGTCTCAAGAGTCAGGACCTGAATGGAGATCTTTTCAAAAAGATGGGGGTGCTGATCCTGCAAGAACTGGTGCTCCGTCATCATTAATGATACATGATATGGGATTATCTACTGTAATCAACCCGCTAAACAAAGACGCGTCTGGAAAACCATTGTCAACGACAATGAAGAGTACAATTGAACGTCTAAGAACTTGGGATAGTAGAAGTCAGGTTCACGAACCTGTGGATAGAAATCTTAGACAAGCTCTTAGTGATTTAAATAAATTAAAAGACAAAGTTTCAGTACCTGCAAACGTTCTTGAAAAAGCAGCTTACATCTACAGAAAAGCATTAGAGAAAAAATTGGTTCGAGGACGTTCCATTTCTGCAATGATTGCCGCATCTCTTTATGCTGCATGCAGGGACACTGCAACACCTAGAACTCTAAAAGACATTGCTGATTCTGCAAATGTCAAAAGAAAAGATATTGCAAGATGCTACAGATTACTACATCATGAATTAGAATTAAAAATGCCCGTGGTTGACTCCATCCAATGTATTGCAAGAATTTCTAGTAAGTTAGAAATGTCTGAAAAAACAAAACGTTATGCAGTTAAAGTGCTAAAAGATGCACAGGAGCGTAAAGAGTCAGCAGGTAAAGATCCGATGGGACTTGCGGCAACCGCATTATATCTGGCATGCGTTAAAAACGGTGTATCCATCACTCAGAGAGATCTTGCAGAGGCTGCAGGAGTTACGGAGGTAACAATCCGAAATCGCTACAAGGGATTAAAAGCAGATCAAGCTTCAACCCCAAAACCAAAACCTGAAACTGAATAATTTTTAAACATTGTTTTGTTGGATAGAAAATCTACATAAAGCCTAAAAATATAGCCCAATTGTGGATACATTCCCTACTAATTACAAATTAACCTTTGAGCCTGATTTAAAAAAATTCACTTTTGACGGGTCAGAGTCTATTTCAGTTAATTGTAAAAAACCTGTAAATGTCATCACCATGCATTGCGCTGAATTAAAAATAAAATCATGTGTTGTAAAATCTGGCAAAAAAATAAATACATCACATCCTAAATTAAATGAAAAAAAAGAGGAATTGCAAATTAAACTT
>JABHXI010000153.1 GCA_018657375.1 Candidatus Nitrosopumilus sp.
CAGATAAAGAAAATAATTGATAAATTAAAAATTATAATTAAATGACAGAGTCTTTTGTTTTGAAAACTCTTTTGAAATAATCAGATGGCTCATTAGGTTCTTCAACATCATTTGTAATTCCAGCTAAATTCTTTGCTAAATTCTTCTTGTAACCTACTTGCATTTGTCGTTGAATTTGGATTCTTTGAGCCTGTGGTGAACCTGCACCATGCATAGATTCTGTAAGATACCCAACTGAATTTCTACCAAGCGTCATATTTTCTATTAATCTTAAAATTCTCATTCTATTTTCTACATCTACACCTTTTCTTCCAGCAAGATATTTTTTTAACATTGGACCAGCTTCGGGATGTCTAAAATCTTGTTCGGATGGTAAGGTGACCATTAATCCACCTGCAATATCTTGGGCCAATCTACTAATTTCATATGGGAATCTAGTAACATTGTGTTTACAAACTTGTGCAAGCATGTCATCATTTAGATAAACACCAGATTTCATTTTCTGTCCTTGGTGCGAAGATGCAATACCAGCTGCAAAAATTGTTTCGTTGAGATGAGTCATCTCAATAATTTTATCTTTAATGTGAGAAACTTTTGGTACTCCATTATAATCTGCAATTGTTGCAGCAGCACCAATTAAGACATCGCCCAGTCCAGTTTTACAAACATAACTACGTCTGTGATAACAAGTAAAACGTTCAACTAACATTGATGCAAATTCAAATTCACCATTCATGAAAATTTTATTCCATGGGATAAACACTCTATCTAAAATCATTAAAGCTTCTTGTCCACCAAACTTTGCATTACCAGAATCAATATCGCCCTCCTCCATAGCTCGAGTATCACAAGATTGTCTACCGTAAATGTAAGTTAGTCCTTCAACATCTGCAGGAATTGCACCTACAATTGCCCAATCTTTGTCACTTTCAGTTAATCTAATAGTCGGCATTAAAATTATCCAATGAGAATTTATGCAACCGGTTTGGTGTGCTTTGGCTCCAGATACATAGACCCCTTTCTCATCACTATCGACTACGCGTGTGAATAAATCAGGATCATCTTGTTCTGATGGACCCTTACTTCTATCACCTTTTGGATCAGTCATTGCACCACCAATTACAAGATTTTCTTTTTGAACCATTTTTACAAATTCTAAGAATCGTTTATGATAATCAGTTCCATGTTTTTCATCTATTTCAAATGTAGTTGAATGTAAAGAATTCATGGCATCCATACCAACACATCTTTGAAAACAAGTACCAGTATTTTGTCCCAATTTTCTTTGCATTTTATTTTGTAAAACTAAATCCTCTGCACTTTCTGCAATGTGTAAAAATCTATTAACCTTCAATCCAGTAATTGACGAATCAGCAGAAGCAAGTGACTCTTCACGCATTGCAAGATCATAAGTTTCAGCAACTGCGTTAATTGATGGCCTGATGATTGGGTGATCCACAGGTTCTTTAACTAATTCTCCAAAAAGATAAATTTTGAGATTTCTATTTCTAAGACTTTCAATATAATCATCACCAGATCTAATTACTTTTGAGTCAGCAGACATGAATTAATTATTCTTAAGTTCTATAAATAGTCTAAATTCCACAACAGATAATTTTACGAATAAAATACGGTCATAGCCCAATTCTAACATCTAAAATTTTACAACCTTTTCCTTTTTCCATCACAAGAACAGGATTCATGTCTAATTCTTTGATCTCTTTAAAGTCAGAGACTAGTTGAGAAAGCCTCTGAATGCATTCAGATAGTTTTGCAATATCGGATGGTTTTTCTCCTCTAACGCCTTGAAGAAGTTTTTGTGTTTTAATTGAGGCAATCATATCATCTGCTTCATTATTTGTTACGGGTGCAAGTTTGAAGGTAACATCCTTTAGAACTTCTACATAGATTCCACCCATCCCCAACATGATTACTGGGCCAAATCCAGGCTCCAGTTTAGAACCAATGATTAATTCTTTACCACCTTTGACCATCTCTACAATCAAAACTCCCTTTATCTCAGCATTTTTGTCATATTTTTTAGCATTTTTGATAATTGTTTTGTATGCATCTTTAACTTCGGCATCGTTAGTTAGATTTACTTTAACTCCACCAGCATCAGACTTGTGAATAATTTGAGGGGATGCAATTTTCATCACAACAGGGTAACCAATTTTTTTTGCAGTTTTTACAGCTTCTGCTTCGTTTGTAGCAAGTGCACTAGCAGGAAGAGGTAGACCATATGCTTTGAGAACTTCTTGACCCTCTTCCTCTAAAAGGTTGGGTCTCTTTTCTTTTTTAACTTTATCAAAAATTTTCTGTGCTTTTGCTTTGTTAACTTTGAATTTAGTAATTTTACCAGTAGGGGATTTAATCCAGTTTCTAAATCTAATCATTGCGGCAAGAGTTCGAATTGCACCTTCAGCATATGTATAATATGGAACATTACCCTTTGCTAAAATTTCTCTATTGGTAATTCCTTCATCTAATCCCATTAAACTAGCAAGCATTGTTTTTTTGTATTTTTTTGACATGCTAACAATTACATTTGCAAGTTCGTCATAATCTAAAGTTCCAGAAGGAGTACACATTGAAATAACTGAACCAACTTTTGGATGAGCAAGTACACGATCTAAAACATTATTGAATCTATTAGAATCAGCATCACCTACAATATCAACAGGATTTCGGGAACTGCCCCAAGGTGGAATCACAGCATCAATTTTTTTTCTAACAGTATCAATATTTGCCATTTTAATATTCAGTTTAGAACATGCATCAGTTGAAATAATTGCAGGCCCACCTGCATTTGAAACAATTACAAGATCACCTGCTAATGGCAATGGTTGTTTAGAAAATGCAGTTGCATAATCAAATAGTTCTTCCATGGTGTCAACTCTAATTGCACCAGATTGCTTTAGTAACGCATCATAAATTTCATCAGAACCCATTAAAGCTCCAGTATGAGACATTGCAGCTTTTGCACCTTCAGGACTACGCCCAGATTTAAGGACAAGAACCGGTTTTTTGAGTTTTTTAGTAATGTTTTTACAAACTTTAAGAAATTCCTGACCGTCACCCATATCCTCAAGATACATTACAATAACTTCAGTTTGTTTATGATTTGCAAGAATTTTGAGAATATCTACTTCACTCATTGCAGCTTTATTTCCAAGACTTACAACGGCTGAAAAACCAATTCCTTGTGCACTAGCATCTTCAACTAATGCTGCACAGATTGCACCACTTTGTGATACAAGTGCAATCTTTCCAGATTTTGGAGTGATTTTGAGAAAAGTAGAATTCATCATTGTTTTTGGGTCAAGATTCATGACACCAAGACAGTTTGGTCCAATAATTTGGATTTTGTATTTTTTAGCTATCTCTTTAATTTCTTCTTCACGTTTTGCACCTTCTTCGTCAACCTCCTTGAATCCAGCTGTTATGATAATCACACCTTTAATTTTTTTCTTTCCACATTCTTCTAGAACGGATGAAACAAGAGTATTTTTAATTACAATAACTGCAAGATCGATTGATTTTGGAACATCTAAAACAGTCTTGTATGCTTTTTTAGAAAAAACTGTTTCTCTTGAAGGACTAATTGGATAAACAACTCCTGTAAAACCATTAATAATATTAGATGTAATTGTAGCACCGACACTGCCAGGTTTATCAGATGCACCTATCACTGCAATAGATTTTGGGGATAAGAAAACAGATTCTACCATAATATAGTGAATCTAAGATTTTGTATAATAAAGTTATTCATAGAAATTTCTGATCCGGGATTTTAACTACCAAGCATCTTACCTGCAAGATTTTCTTTTCTAGGAATCCAAATAATGGATATACTAGAAAATTTTGCAATTAGTACCCAAGATTCTCTGGCTAGATCACGAAGTTTTTCATTATTTATAGCAAATTCATGATTTAGTTGATTCACAGTATTTTTTGAATCACTGTAAATAGTAATTTCATCGTTAGTTTCAACAAATTTTTTTAATGCCAAAATTATTGCCATATATTCAGCCTGATTATTTGTGATTTCTGATTTTTTTTCGTAAAATGACTCTCCAGTTTCTTTTACAAAAAATCCAAATCCACTGTTTGAACCACCAGAGCCATCAACATAAACACTAATTTTCAATTTTATACCCTCTATAGTCAGAATAGAAACTATAAAAAAGATAATCAAACAAAGTGAAATGAATTAGAATATGATGCTAAATTATGATGCACCGATGTATAGACCTCCATCAGAGGCCAGGTCATTAATTTTTCAAGTTACATTAGGTTGCTCATTCAACGAATGTTCATTTTGTGATATGTATAGATCAAAAGAATATTCAGAGAGATCATGGGATGATGTTAAGGCTGAAATTGATATGATGGCAAATTATGTGCCAGATACAAAGAGAGTATTTCTTGCAGATGGGGATGCATTAAATCTTGATTCTGAATACATGATTAAAATTTTAAAATACATTAGAGAAAAATTTGCAAATATTGAAAGAATTTCATGTTATGCAATGCCCATGAACATTTTGAAAAAAACTCCTGAAGAATTAAAGAAAATGAATGAAGCAGGACTAGATATGTTCTATTTGGGAATTGAAAGTGGTTCAGACATTGTTTTGAAAAAAGTAACCAAAGGCGCAGTTGCAAAAACAATCATCAAATCTGTCAACAAGGCAAAAGAAGCAGGTTACATTATGTCATGCATGGTGATTTTAGGTTTAGGTGGAAAAAAATATTCAAAAGATCACATCAAAGGAACAGCAGAAGTGATCAGTGCATGTTCGCCTAATTATGTTGGTGCGTTAACACTTTATCTAGAAAATGGAATTAAGCAGGAATTTGTTGAGAAATACGAAGGTGAATTTGTTAAGATAAATGATGATGAATCATTAGACGAACTATACGAGTTAGTTAATCAAATCAATACAAAACAAGAAATTGTATTTAGAGTAAATCATGGTTCAAACGCATATACTGTAAAAGGAACATTTCCACAAGATAAACAAGAAATGTTAGAAAAAGTTGAGTGGATGAAAGACCATCCAGAAATTGTACGTCCTCAAGGAATTAGAGGATTTTAAATTCAAAATTATTGTTTAAAATCAGAATAACTCTTGAAAAGATTAGGAATAAACCCTGCCTATTGCATACCCGCTCCAAGAGTATCGTGCTCGTACACAATAGGCAACCTAAGCATGCCATACATGCATTAGATAACAAATTATTTTTCATACCTACATTAATTGATTAAGAATGTCACTGGTAACCGAAGTTACCAGCGGAGAATTATTTTGTTTCGTAACCGAAGTCACTAACATACAATAACCAATTCTCGTGGCGTGCAAATTGTAATTTTATGAATTCATGAGTTTACAAAAACGTTGTTGTTTGATTACTTCCACAATAGTATCCTTTAGTATCAATATTCTAAAAAAACTTACTCCACCCATTTGTTCCATATCTTACAAGAAAAACCCTTTTTCAAAGCAAAATTAACTTTTGAGAAACGGTAAACCCGTAGTTTTTGTCAAATTAAAAATTATAAGTTCTCAACTACAGACTTTAGATTTTCAGGTAAATCCGGCAACTCAGTATGACTTTCATTATTTTGAAGAACCTCAGGACCTATTCGTCTTACTATTTGAGTTGCAATCAGAGTGTCAATATTTCTTTGAATATCTTTTTCGCTCATTATAATTTTCAATTTTTCAAAAACAGTTTCCTCATTTTCATATTTTTTAATTCCATATTGAACTAGGATAGTTTTTTCAGTAGATGAAAATTCAGTCATATGCATAAACCAAAATTAAAGGGTAAAAATCTTTTGTTATAAAAAACCCTTAAAATATGATAGAGGTTAAATCACATTACATGCAAACCAAAATAGAATTAATATCCAATGTATTAAGAATAAAAAAATTTGCAATAATTGGAATAGTAAGCGGAGTAGGTTTAGGAATAATTTATTATTTTTTGACAATGTCAATGTTGCCAACTCATTTTGATACAGCAGTGGAATTAGCACCGCATTACATTCTAACATCAATTGGGTTAACAATAGCAATCTCAACATTAGCTGGAATTAATTTTGCAATGATGGCATACAAGATGAATCAAATTAAAAAAATGAATTCAGTTAAAAGTAATTCATCAGCAATATTTGGAGGAATATTTGCAGCATTTACACCTGGTTGTCCTGCATGTACAGCACCATTAGCAGTAATTTTAGGAGCGGTTGGAGGATTATCATTATTTCCAATGCAAGGATTAGAATTAAAATTTATTTCAGTTGGAGTATTGGTGTTTTCAATTTATTGGATTACAAAAGGATTACAAAATAAAAGCTGTTGCAAGATAGGATAATAAAATATTAAAAAATTATTTATTTCTTTTGACTTGAAAAATCGTATATCCGTATTTTTTATTTATTTCAGTTTCAGATAATTGTGAAATATCATACTCCACAAAATTTTTCAAAGCTAAATACAAATTATTGTCAATAATAAGACTATTTTCAGGGCATAATGAATTTATTTTAAAACATCGATTAACTGTTGGGCCAAAAATATCGCTAATTGTAGACGTAGTACTTTGGGCTACTTTTACCGAACCATAACTAATACTAATTTTATAATTTAATTCAGGCATCTTTTCTTCTTCAAGTAGTTTCTTTAAATCATCATGAGATTCAATCATAGATAAGCAACATTCTAAAATATTTTTTGTTGTTTTGCTATCACTAAGATCAGTATCTGGAAATCTAAACATTAATGCATCACCAATATTTTTGACTACTTCTCCATCATATTTTTGAACAATTTTAGCCATAAAATTTAAAAAAGTTTCATACAATTTAGTAACATCGTCATCAGATAGTTTAGCAGAAATTTTTGTAGAATCTTTCATGTCAATTACACCAACACAATCATTTTGTGTATGTTGGGAAAATTTTAGAAGAATGTCTTCCTGTTGTTTAATAACTTCCTCTTTTTGTTTAATAGTAATTTCAGCTTCTTGAAGTTTTTTTGCCATATTATCAAATGACTCAGAAAGATTACCTATTTCATCACGAGATGTTATATTAGTTCTAATATTAAATTCGCCTCGAGAGATTTGATAAGTTGCTTCACTAAGTTTTGTAATAGGATCAGAAAGACGTTTTGCCAAAAAATATGTAAGAATACTTAATCCAATCATTAAAGAAATACCTATTATAATGATATTTTCTTGTAATTGAAGAATTGAGATATTGTCAAAGTTAAGAAATATCACAGTTGTTATGGATATAGAAACCAAAGTTGTTGATAAAACCAACACTAGTAATTTTTTCTGTAAACTGAAAAAAGTAAAAGAAGACACTCTATTTACTTATCATAATTATTATTTATAGGATTGACGTTATTCTCAACTTTGTTTAAGGATTAGAAGTAAAAATGGGCCCACAGTGATTTGAACACTGGATCTTCGCCGTGTAAGGGCGACGTCATAACCGAGCTAGACTATGAGCCCACTGAAACATACCTCGTTGAAATCCATTTAAACTTTCAGAAAGGGAAAATATAGAAATTTGATTAAAAATAATCAAAACTGTGAATGATTATAATTTTTTTTCTAGTCCAATCGGATTAGGTCACGTGACTAGGGATATTGCAATAGTAAATAATTTGAAAGGCATTCCAATTAATTTTGTTACAGGTAGTGGAGCGGCAAAAATTTTAAAAAAATTAGAGTTTAAAGTAAATGATGCCTATAAGCCACCTTCATTTACTGTAAAAGATGGAATATTAAATAATCAAACAAAATGGTTATGGAATTATTATCAATATTATAAAAATTGTAAAAACATATCAGAAAAAATTCTTAAAAAAAATAATTCAGGTTTGATAATCAGTGATGAAGACTTTGCATCATTAACTGTTGCACAAAATTTAGAAATTCCAAATATATTGATTACAGATGTTTTAGAAACAAAATTCACAAAAGGGATTGCATCGTTTATTGAAAGAAAAATGAACAGATCAATGATGGACATTATTAAAAATTGTGATGCTGTAATAATTCCAGAAGAAGGGGACAACCAGGACAACATAAAAAGGGTAGGGCCAATAGTTAGGAAGATCAATTGCTCACGGGAAGAATTAAGAGAAAAATTTTCATTTAACAAAATAACAGTAGTTATTTCAATTGGAGGTACTGATGCAGGATTATTTTTAATAGATAAAGCAATTAAAGCGATTTTAAAAATTAATCAAAATATTGAAATTATAGTAGTATCAGGTCCAGCAGTAAATAAAAAATTTTTAAATGTAAAAAATTTAGGATTTGTAGATAATTTGCATGAATTAATTTTTGCGTCAGATTTGATAATTTCCCTAGCAGGTAAGTCAACAATAGATGAGGCTAGAGCATACGGTACACCAGGGATATTTATTCCAATTAAAGGTCATTTTGAACAAGAGCATAACGCAAAAATTGAAGGGTTTAATTTTGAAAGTATCAATAATCTTGAAACGTTAATTTTAGAAAAATTAGAACAAAAAAGAAATAAAGTGAATACGAAGGGTGCAACATTAGCATCAGAAATTATTAGAAAAATGATCAAATAGTTAATAGATGGTAATTTGGTTTTAAAATAATACTATGAGTAACTTGATAATTGCAAAATTTGGCGGTAGTGCAATAGGTCCAGATGGAATATCAATACCACAGATAATTGAGAGAATTAATAATTTAAAAAAGGACTCCAGAGTGATTACTGTTTTTTCAGCACCACTAACATTGCACAATCAAAAAAAACGATCATTGACAGATGTTGTACTAGAACAAGGAAAAAATGCAGAAAATGGAATTAGGCCATCACTAGATGTTGTAAAAACAGCATATCAAAAAATTCTTCAAATGGTTAGTGATGATAATAGAAAAAAATGTGGAGATGTTATTGAGATACATTTGAAAAAAGCACAAGTTGCATTGGATGATGCATTCGAAAATAAAGAATTTGCAGATGAAACGCGATCAAAGGCATTAGCATTTTCAGGGGAGATCTTGATGGCTCATGTCATGAATTACATTCTAAAAAGTAATCAAATTAAAACAGATGCCGTAGAATTTGACGACTGGCCAATAATTACAGACAATAACATAGAATCTACAAATTTTCTCAGAACAGAATCAAATGAGAGAATGGGAGGGATTTTAAATTTAGTTGAAAATAATGAAGTGGTCACAATTGGCGGATTTATAGGAAAAACAGTGGATGGCATAACTACAACATATGAACGAGGAGGCTCAGATAGAACTGCAGCAGATCTGGGAATATTATTTCATAAAAAATATGATACTAGCATAGATTTCGAAAAAGATAGTTCAGTAGTATCAGCAGATCCAAAAATCATTGAATTGGGGTTAAGAGAAGTCATTCAATTATCATACAATGAGGCAAGACTGGCTGGAATGTTTGGAATGAAAATTTTAGATCCAATTGCAATAAAAGAAATTGTAGAGCATGGAGTAGACATGCCAATTAGAATTACAAATATAAAAAATCCAGAAAAAATCACAATAATAAAAAGAGAACTAGGTGAGCACAAAGGCCATCCAATTAAAATAGTCACAGGAAAAGAAAATTGTGCAATATTTAGAATTGAAACAAATTCTGTTCAAAAATTATTGACATCCTTAGAAAAAGATAGACGTTATAGTGAATTTGTTATTTTATCACCATTTACAAAAGATGGCGTAGAATTATCCAGAATATTATTTTTGGACGGCGATTATGTAAAAAGAAATGAAAAATATTTACTGGGATTCGATCCACTTGCTACAATTACATATGACAGAGGAGTAATCACATTAATTGGCGATGAAATGTGGAGAGTTCAACAAGTTGCATCAAGAACTAGTGCAAAAATTGGAGAGTCTGGACTAAATATTTTGAATATGGATGCACAGGAGGAAACATCACGAATAATTATTGTTGTCGAGGATGCAAAAGAAAACATAAAAAAAGCTATCAAAGCAGTGCACGAAGGAATTGCAGAAATTAATTTTATTTAGTGAAAATTACCACACTACAAATTTCTGCAAGTAAACATGTAATGAATTTTTTATCTAGAACATATTCTATTGATTGACGGTGTAGCGTAATCTAAAACATGCTATGTTTAATACAAATTTTTACTCTAAATTATGATAAAATAGATCAAACACGTTCAGCTACATACCAACAAGTGATGCCAATTCCAATAATCGCATACCATTTGAAATTACTCTTATTCATGAAAATATTCGGTGAGGCTAATTCACCATCATGATAATTGCTCAAACGAATTTTTCTCATTTGAAATGCCTGACCAATCAAGCCCATAGTTAAAAGAATTATTCCAATAAGCCCCAAAGTCCAGTCCATATGATAATGCCTAGTTTATCTGATATGTATTTTCTAAATATAATAGGACCATATTAAAAATAATTCTTTAAATTACCAGAGTTTTTTTCTTTTCCTATGATAGAGACGGGTAAAATATGGATGAATGGAAAATTAGTTCCATTCAAAGATGCCAAAGTCCATGTTTTAACCCACGCATTACATTATTCAACATCAATTTTTGAAGGAATAAGATGTTATGATACTCCAAATGGTTCTGCAGTATTTAGATTACCAGAGCACGTGGACAGGTTATTCAAGTCTGCAAAATTATATTCAATGAAAATGCAGTATACAAAAAAAGTAATTTTAGATGCTATTTTACAAACTATCAAAGCTAGTGGGCTAAAAGAAGCATACATCAGACCATTAGCATATTACGGCTATGGAACAATGGGGTTAACTCCCACTACAAACAAAGTGGACATGTCAATTGCGTGTTGGGAATGGAAGATGGGAGAGTCAAAAGCAGGTAAATTTTCAGGGGCAAAATGTAAAGTTTCAAGTTGGGTAAAAATCGATTCAAGATCTCAACCAATGCAAGCAAAAGCAGCATCAAACTATGCAAATGCAGCTCTAGCTAGAATGGAAGCATTAGAGAATGGATTTGATGAGGCAATCATGTTAAATTCACAAGGAAAAGTTGCAGAAGGTAGTGCAGAAAACATATTCATAATTAAAGACGACATTATTCAAACACCGCCACTTTCAGCAGGAGGACTAGAGGGAATTACAAGAGACAGCATTATACAAATTATTGAAGAAAATAACGGGTTTGTAATTGAACGAGATCTAGAGAGGGATGATCTGTATACTGCAGATGAAATTTTTATGACGGGTACCGCTGCAGAGGTAAAATCAGTTACACAAATAGATAAAGTCAAAATTGGGACTGGCAAAATGGGAAGTGTAACTAAAGAATTACAAAAGTCATATAGAGATGTAGTAATGGGTAAAGATGAAAGATTTTTGCCTTGGTTAACATTTATCTGATTTTCTAAAGTTTTTTACCCACAAAAAAATTCAAAAATTATGGATTCATGTGCAACAGGAGACACGCCGGAAATATGCTGGTTTTGTAGAAAAGGTCGCCATAATGACTGTATGAAAGAGATTCCAACTCAAGGAAAATCAGATGGACCACATGATTGTACTTTTGATACAAAACTTATTCCATGTAAATGTCAGCACTAAACAATTAGCATCAAATAGAACA
>JABHXI010000154.1 GCA_018657375.1 Candidatus Nitrosopumilus sp.
AAAAATCGATAATCGTCTTATAAATCATTGAAACAAGAACTTAAAGTTCTGAAACAGGATTAGGCATAATTAAAATTCTGAAAAAAGATCGCACAGTCAGGTACAGAGAGAGAAACTGGAATAGTTTGATTCAAAGTATACGACTAAATTTTTAAAATTCCTTCCTTGATCAAGAATTGAATTCCTTGAATGAACGAGTTATCGTCAATTGTTCCATCTGCCCACCAGCCTGCGTTATTTTTTATCCAATCTGGGATTTCAGAACTAGAACTACTACCCTGCACAGTCGGAGGTATTTTTAAGATGTTTTCTTTAACTAGGAATTGAATTCCTTGAATGAACGAGTTATCGTCAATTGTTCCATCTGCCCACCACTCAGCATTATTTTTTATCCAAGATGGGATTGTAGGTTTTTCTAAAATTGCAGATTCCTTAGGAATTTCAGATTGGGTTCCGGGACCAAGTTCAATTATAGTCGAGCCAATTCCAGAATAAGTTGAATCGTAATCCAGGCCAGTTCCATAAACTAGAATATCAAAACGAATTGGTCCTTCAGAGGGGATGTAGATATTTTGAATGTCAATTCCTTCAGTTGAAACTATTCCAGGATTAACTAAATCATCTCCGTCATATCGAGATATTTCGTTATCAAACTCATCAAGAGCCACGTAGGTGTATCTTACATCTTTGATAAGATCTTCATTCTCATTAAAGAATGTGAACGTAAAAGGGACGTTTTGGTTTGCACCATACTTTCCATCCCATGAAATATTTACAGTTGTAGGGGTTTTTTCGTAATTCTGGGTATCTACGAGATAAAATTCAGTTGAACTTCTTTCAGCTTCATCTAATGGAACCAATTTGAAATCCATTTGAGGGTTATCAAAATTATCAGAACCTAACTTTTCATTAATTTTTACTAGTTCGTTTTTAGAAATTAAAAAATGAACAATGTTTGTTTCCTCAGAGGAATAAGGATCATTGAGTATCGCTCTTTGATCAATTTCTACACCATTAACGTATCCCTTGAATTGTTTTCCTTCTCCATAAGGCGCAAATGTTTTTGGGACTCTAATTTCTTCGTGTACAACTTGTACTAAATCAACGTAATCAGGATTCCAATCAAATGGCATATCAAATGAAATAGAACTATCGGATGTATCAAATGCAAAATTTTCAACTTCGTCATAGTATGTTTTAACTACAACTGGAATTTCTTCAGCATTTGCTGTTTTAAAAAAGAAATCTTGTTCTTGTGCAATACTAACAAAAGTTTCATAAGTTAATCTCTCAGCTAATACACTTCTTGGACTAGTGGCTGCTTCAATATCAACTGAAATTTTATAGAGTCCGCCTTTAACAAATATGGGACCAGTCATTGAAGGCCTTCCGCATATGTCTAAATTTTCATCACTACATTCTGCACCTTGAACAAACAGTGCACCAGGAGCACTGGCATGCTCTGAACCTCCATAAACTGTACAAGTTTCAATAGGATCTGAATCACATCCTAATTTTGGTTTAATTTTTACATCAAGTCGTCCATCATTGTCATAAAACAAATTTCTAGCTAAAAGCTCTCCACTTTGCCAAAGTACAACTCGATATGTCACCTTATCAAGATTTTTGTCAGTTAAAGTATCAAAGAAACGTATTTGCATATTTGTGGGATCAAGATATCCAACAGTGATGTCAGATGGATCTAATTGTGTTCTCACAGTTACTTCCATATCTCCAAAAGTGATTGGTTCAGCCTGATCTCCACCAAGTCCGTGTCCAAATACATCCGGAATAATAGCTGGAATTGTAAAAATTCCAATTACAATAATGAGCAATCCAATTTGTTTAAACAACAGAAAAATTTGGCTAATTCCATATTTAAAGATGGTACAGAATTTCTATTCGTGGCAATTTTTTAAGATGAAATTTTAAGTATAATTTTTATTTGTTAGATAAAAACAGAGATTATGAAATTTTTGTTGGTTTTATTATTAATCCCACTTTTTATGATTCCAGCATTTGCTGAATCTCAAACAGTGTCAACTGACAAGGGAACATTGGATGTTAAATTATCTTATGAAGATATCAAAACGGGTGAATTAACCAGATTACCAATTGAATTCATCAATCCTACGACACAAAAAACTCAAGTGCATGTAGATTATAAAATTGCAATTACAGAATCTGGAAAAACTGTTTTCCAAACTCCAAACTTAATTCACACGTCTGAAGGAGTAATTAATGGATTCAAATTTGAGTTTCCACAAGATGGCACATACAATATGGTGATAGATGTAGAAGGAATTCTATTTACACCAATTACACCAGAAGCAGTTTCTTTTGATATTGTAGTAGGTAAATCTTTAGATCAACCAACAAATCAAACTGAAGAAGAAGGCGGCGGATGCCTAATCGCAACTGCGGCATACGGCTCAGAGATGGCACCGCAGGTTCAGATGCTCAGGGAAATTCGCGACAACCAGCTGATGAACACGGAATCCGGCTCTGCATTCATGGGAGCATTCAATGAATTGTATTACACTTTCAGTCCAGCAATCGCTGACATGGAAAGAGAGAATCCGATGTTCAAGGAAGTTGTAAAACTTGGACTGACACCAATGTTGTCCACTTTGGCAATCATGGAGAACGCAGAATCCGAATCAGAGGTTCTGGGACTTGGACTGTCCGTGATTGCACTAAACCTTGGAATGTATCTCGGACTTCCGGCATTTGGAATCGTCAAAGTCATTCAACTTAGAAAAAACTAGATTAGTTTCTTGAGAATTCTAGAGACATTTTTATGGATCACAAACTCCAATGGGATTAATGAAGACTAAAGCAATAAGCTCAATCTTTGTACTATTTGCTATCGCAGCAGGTATGGCCTCAATGGCACCCGCTGCTTTTGCAGACCACGCCGAAGTTTCAATCATAACAGTGGACGAATCCGGATTCTCACAAGCTTGTGCAGCATCACAAGGAGGTCCAGGTTGCTATACACCAGTCACTGCAACAGTTGACGTCGGCGGTGTCGTAACCATGACAAACACGGATCCAACAGGAGTTCACACATTTACATCTGGAACTGTTGACGGATTTGCTCCATCCCCTGACGGTACATTTGATACAGGTGTACTAATGTCCGGAGATGCATTTGAATGGACTCCAACTCAAGCAGGTGAACAACCATACTATTGTATGCTACACACTTGGATGATTGGAACTATCATAGTACAAGAAGCAGCTGCTGAAGAACATGCAGACGATCATGGTGATGACAAAGGTCACGATGATATGGTACATGATGAAGTCGCAGAAGATGTCGAGTTAATGGTAATGATTTCCGACGCACAAGTAATGGGCGGAACTCAAATTGAACTAGAATTCAATGTATTACACCTTAACTATGATTTGACTGCAACTCAAAATGGTGAAGTAGTTTTTGAAGAAAAAGGACTACACTCTATGGAACTCATCGCAACGCATCAAATTGATGCACTTGGTTCTGATGAAAATCCAA
>JABHXI010000001.1 GCA_018657375.1 Candidatus Nitrosopumilus sp.
ATTTCTTTCCTTTGAATTTAATAAAATCGCTAAACGTTAATAACCAATTTGAGAAATATTATTCAATCAGTATCTGATTATTGGGCCGGTCGTCTAGTCTGGTAGGATAGGTGCATGGCATGCATCGGATCAAGGGTTCAATTCCCTTCCGGTCCACTTATTTTTTTAACTTCAACAATAAATTTTTAATCTGCAGATCAGCATTTTTTTCAATTTCTTTAATTTTATCTGTTGAAATAATTATGTCTGTTTGAATTGCTGCTTGTAACGCGCTTTTCTGTACCTCCAAATTAGAATCTGAAAGTAATTTTAAAATAATGTTTGTAATTTTTTTAGCCTTTAGATGCCCTAATGCACCAATTGCACATGATCTCACCATTCCGTGTTTGTCCTCTACAAGTTTAATTATCTCTGGAACTGCACTTTTTTCATTTCTATTAGCTAATACTAGTGATGTAAAACCTCTGATGTTTTTATCTGAAGAATTAAGATTATCAATTAAAATTTTTGAAATTTGATTTTGGTTTAATAACAGTGCATTAAACGCCTCTCCTCTAACTTGAATACTGTCATCACTTAATCTTAAAATTATTTGTTCTAATATTTTTAATTCATTAGTATTGTGCAACGTTTCTAGTGTTTTTATTTTTTTTTCAGGCTTTCCTACTTTCAATATTTTTATAATATTTTCCAAGACGACATTAAATTCTATTTTGAACTTAATAATCCTTAAATTTTTTATAAATCTTATAAAAAATTCATTTTAACTTTAAATTGTCGTTTGATATTAAAATAATTATGTCAACTGAAACTAGAGATACTATATTCATTGGTAAGAAACCATTGATGGCATATGTAACATCGACGCTAATTCAATTAGCAAATGTACCATCAGTTAACATTAAAGCTCGGGGACTTAGTATTGGCCGTGCTGTAGATGTGGCTCAAATCGTTGCACGAAAAACTGAAAATACTGGATATTCTATTGGAAATATCAAAATTGACTCAGAATTACTCGAATCCGAAGATGGTAGAACCCGAAATGTTTCAACAATAGAAATTGAAGTAAAGAAAAATACAAGTTAACTTTACTTGAAATTTTTTATTCTCTTTAAATTATTTAAGATTAAACAAAAATTAATAATTTAATAAAATCATTAAGAGAATTGAAATTAATTAGTAGACTTGGTTTAATTACTTCCGGTCCACTTATTTTTTATCTATATTCCAAGGAATAATGGTTTGATGTCCTAGTGTTAAGTACAATAGGATCTACGATGATAAAAATATTGAAATACATTCTATTGTACATTTTACATCTTTGGTGATAAGATGTATTTGGCAAGTTCTATTTTATTTGTTGTATGATTTTTAAATGCACTTTGTGTTTTTTCTTTAATTCCTAATTACTCTATTTTTATTTTTTTTGACCCTTTCTTTTTGTTCATTTTATTTAATTCGCTTTGAAGAAATTCTTTATATTTTTCTGTTTCTTCATCTGTCATATTTGTGATGTTTGAACTTAAAATTGATCCCATCGAAGAAATTTTTTCAAGTATGTCCAATGCAACAAATCTTCCGACATTCCCTAATCTGAAAAGAACTTCTAATTGATTTTTAACAATATCGTTCATTTTATCCACATCTTTTGCTGTCTCTTCACCTTCTTTTGTTAATTGATACCTTCCATCTTTTGTTTCTTGGATTAGATTCTCATCTAAGAGTCGACCTAATAATGGATAAATTAATCCTGGCGATGGTTTCCAAATTCCATTACTTTGCTCTACTGCATAATCAATGATTTCTTTTCCAGTGTATGTTTTTTCTTTCAATAACTCCAAAACAAAATATCGTGAAAACCCTCTCGGAATTGAACTTCCTACTCTTTGAAACCATTCAGAAATCATCACTCATAATATCGCTAGTGATATATTTTAATATTTCTTAATATGACTGACATTACTTCATATTTAACCCAAAAAATAGTATATTTGTCTTAAAAATGGTTAACACTCTTGAATATGATCTAATTATTTGTGGTTCAGGACTTGCTGGACTACGAGCTGCAATAGCAGCTGCAAAAAAAGGTCCACATCTAAAAATTGCCGTTGTTTCTAAAGTACAAGTCATGCGTTCTCATTCTGTTTCTGCAGAAGGTGGAACTGCTGCAGTACTTTTTGAAGATGAGGGGGATACCATTGAATCCCATGTTTATGATACTGTAAAAGGCAGCGACTTTCTTGCAGATCAAGATGTAGCTGAAAGATTATGTGTTGAGATGCCGCAAGAGGTTCATCAGCTGGATCATTGGGGTATGCCTTGGTCTAGAAGAGATGACGGTAGAATTGATCAACGAAATTTTGGTGGTTACAGCTTTCCACGGGCAACATACGCTTCAGATAAAGTTGGTTTCTTTGAAATGCAAACTTTGTATGACACTTGTCAAAAATTTGATAATATTGAATATCTTAACGAATGGTTTGTAACATCAATTATTCATGATGGAAAAACATTCATGGGAGTTACCGCAATTGAATTATCTTCTGGCACATTTTACACAATTAAAGGAAAAGCCCTGATCATTGCAACTGGTGGCGCTGGAAGGCTGTATAGTTTTTCAACTTATGCTCTTTCTTCAACTCCTGACGGTTTGGATATGGGATTCCGTGCTGGCATGGCGCTTAAGGATATGGAGTTTGTACAATTCCATCCTACTGGAATTTTACCTTCCGGAATATTGATCACTGAAGGCGCAAGAGGTGAAGGCGGTTATTTGCTTAACAATAAGGGAGAGAGATTTATGAAAACTTATGCTGCTGGAAAAATGGAATTAGCTCCGCGTGATATTGTTTCAAGATCTATCATGACTGAAATTGAACAAGGTAATGGTTTCAAACATGAGACTGGTGTCGATTGTATGAAACTTGACATTAGACATCTTGGTGATGAAAAAATTAAAGAAAAATTAGGTGGGATTAGAGAAATTTCTATTAAATTTTCTGGAATCGATCCTGCTAAAGATTTGCTTGACATTAGACCTGTTTGCC
>JABHXI010000023.1 GCA_018657375.1 Candidatus Nitrosopumilus sp.
AGTTTTCTTTGCTGGTTTTCTCTTAGCTGCAGTTTTCTTTGCTGGTTTTCTCTTAGCTGCAGTTTTCTTTGCTGGTTTTCTCTTAGCTGCAGTTTTCTTTGCTGGTTTTCTCTTAGCTGCAGTTTTCTTTGCAAGATATTCTTTTAGTTTTGATGTTGCTCTATCCAGAGTCTTTGTAATATTTTCTTCAGATTTAGTTATTCTCTCAATGTCTTGCATGACCTTTACAGCAGTTTTATGACTAGTAGTCAACTTAGTACGTAGAGATGGCTTTGATTGAGTTTGTTTTTTAATTTGCGTCGTAATTTTGGATTTAAGTTCATCAAATGTAGTAACTTCGCCAGTTATTTTTTTTAGTGTTTTTTGTCTAATTTTAATTTCAGAAACTAGTTCCTGAAGATGATTGTTTAATGATCGTAATCTAGCCTCAGCAGTTTGTTTTTCTTCAGGAGTTTCAGCAAATTCAATTTCCTGCTCTGTTTGTTCAATTGTCTCTTTTTCGCCGTTAATTCGGTCTTGGGCAAGAGATACCAATCTCTGAATACTTTCAACTTGAGCATTTTTTCTAGCAAGATTATCTGAAACGTCTGAAACGTCCTCTTTCTCAGATTCAATTTTTTTATCAACATTATGTAACCCAGTAGAAGTACGTTTTTCAATAGATCGAAGTTGACGAAGTTCGTTCTCAGCATTTTGTTTTGATTGTATTGCTTCCTTCTTTTTTTGACGTAATTGAATTACTGTTTGCTCTAAAGATTCCAATGTCTATCTCAAATAAAGGATGAGATTAAGTTGTTAACATGATCAGGATTTGACTTTTCGGTTAAGAAAATTAACTAACATTGATCGAGGGAAAAAGGATTTTTAAAAAATATTAGTGACAGTATGCTAGTAAAACCATGGATTTTCATCCAAAAGATCTGCCAATATCAAAAACATATGATGTAAAAAATGAAAATGAAGCAGTGCAAGCAGTAGAGGACATGGTAAATACGGGATTTAAAAATAAAAAATCAGGTTACAAAGTTTTAATGCCAAAAGAAACTAAAATTGCAAAAAGAATAGGGTATACAGTTACCACAGGGGTAACAAAAGGACTTCGAGATAAAAATGAAGCAAGGGATGTAAAGTATTGGACGTATCATCATAACGAAGATCATTTTGCAATTGTTTTAATTGACAATTCAACTCTAACAGAACTAGGTTTTTGATTTATCAAAAATTTGATATAATTTTGTTCTATTTGCCATAACACCGGCAAGCATAACGCCAATTATAGTTCCACCAATCACATCCATTGGGAAATGTTGTAAAACATACAATCTGCTAAGAGATATCATTGCAGGATAAATGAATATCAAATATGCACCGCGAGGGAATCTCTCAGATAGCGCATAGCCCAAAATAATCGCAAATGTCATTGATCTAGCTGCATGTCCAGAAGGGTATGAAGCATCAAAACCACCTTCGCAAAACAAGGCAAATGTATCACGACTAATTTGTACAGGGAATTCAACTCCAAGATACTCATAACCAGGCCTATCCCTATCAACACCGCATTTGATGTATCCTGTAAGAAGCGTAGAAATTACAATCAAAATTAAAAGTGTAATTCCAACTCTACGGGTTTTCGGGATTAGTAGTATTATAATCGCAAACATCATCATGTTGAAAACATCACCGCTTTCTGTAACATACTGCATGACAAGGTCTAAAGTGGAATTTCCAACATTCTCTGAAAAGAACAGAATTACATTTTGATCAAAATCATCAGTCAATTCAAAAAAGACAAGAGATGTCAAAAAAAGGAAGAGTAAAGTCAATAAGACAAAAGAACGCGACCGAATATCAAAAAGCCAATTTTTCAACTAATTAAACCTCAACAACATACATTCTAATTTACATTAATACATAACTTTTAAAAAATAAGCCACAAAATGCAAACAAAATTTGTAACAATGATTGTGATCGGCTCAAAGATTTTAACCAAGGATATACTAGAAAAATTGTGAAAATACTCACATTAGATGACTTTGATCTAAAGGGAAAAACGGTTTTTGTTAGAATGGATATGAATTGTCCCATAGATCCAGAAACTAATGAAATTCTAGGTACAAAAAGAATTGAGGAAGCAATTGAAACTCTAGAATCATTAAAAGATTCCAAAGTAGTAATAGCATCACACCAAGGAAGAGTAGGAAATAGCGAGTATACAGGGATGAATAAGCATGCAGAAGTCCTAGAAAAATTAATGAATAGAAAAATAAAATACGTTGAGGATACCATTGGAGAAGCTGCACAAAATGCAATTAAAAATTTGGAAGATGGAGAAATACTACTTTTAGACAACTTAAGATTATGTGCTGAAGAGAATTATGAATTTAAACCAGAAAATGCTGCAAAAACAATAATGGTTTCAAGGTTATCAAAATTATTTGATCTTTGTGTCTTGGATTCATTTCCAAGTGCACATAGGTCACACCCATCAATTGTAGGATTTGCGCAAGTGTTACCAGCATGTGCGGGAAGAATTGTCGAAAGAGAAGTGAGAAATTTAGACACAATAATGACAGTTGCAAAAGCACCGCACGTAATTATTCTAGGAGGTTCCAAAGTTCCAGACAGATTAGAGGCAATAAAATTACTGATTCAAAATGGAAGAGCAGACCATGTTTTACTTACAGGATTAATTGCAAATGTATTCATGCGCGCTCAAGCCAGAATTAAATCACCTTTAGGAATCAAAAGAGAAGAAGAAATTGTTGCAAAAGCACATTCACTGATAGGAGAATATCCAGACGTGTTTGCAACTCCAGTAGACGTTGCAATTGATAAAGATGGGCAAAGAGTGGAAATGGATGTTAGAGAGATAGAAAAAGAAGATAAAATTTTTGACTTGGGTCCTAAAACAATTGAATATTATTCAAAATTAATTTCAGGTGCTGGAACTGTTTTCATTAGTGGTCCTGCAGGATTTTTTGAAAAAGAGAATTTCAAATACGGTACAACACAAATGCTTAATGCAGTGGCAAATTCAATGGCAACAACAATTGTTAGTGGCGGACACTTAACAACAGCATTAAAGCAACAAGGGCTAGCAGATAAAATCAATCACATCAGTACCGCAGGAGGGGCATTAGTACTATATCTAACGGGGGAAAAACTTTCAATGATGAAAGCATTAGAATATGCTGCAGAAAAATACAGAACTAAATAGAAGATTTACAAGAAGGGTTAGGGCAAGTTCTTTCTTCGGCAGTTCCAAGATAGATGTCATTGTCACAGGAATTACAATGAAGTTTTTCAACAGTATCAAATAATTTTAAAAAAATAGTAGTAAAATTTTGAGCTATATTTCGCGTAAGACCAGAATCACAAAGATCATTGAATAAAGATTCAGTGTCGTCAATTATCCAAGAAGGGTCAATATCATCATAGGATTTGAGGATTTCAAAAATTTGATCGTTTGTAAATTTTGTATCAGTATCATTAAATTTTTCAAAGATAATTTTTCTTATTTGTAATGAGACTGGAATTAAAGGTGTAAAATCACTCATGCTAATACAGATTCTCGGCCTCTGTTTTTAGGTTATCTATACCCTCAGTATTTTCAAGATGAGAGCCAAGATAGGTATACAATGCAGATTTGAGCACCTTAAGAGATAACAAAGCACATTTTATTCTAACAGCCTGTAAATGTTCAAGACCTAATTCACTTAAGATGTCATTTTTTTCAATTTTCTTAACATCGTCAAGAGATTTCCCTTTAGTAATCTCAGTTAGAACGGAAGTGCAAGCCATACAAATTGCACATCCCTTTCCATGAAATTTAATATCAGTTACTTTGTCATCATCAATTTTCATATCAATATCAATACTGTCACCACATAGAGGGTTGGAATCATGAAACGTAACATCGTGATTTTCAATTTCCCCATAGTTGGCAGGGTTTCTTGAATAGTCAACAATCATTTCATGGTAGATGTCAGTGCCGCTCATAACTTAAACACCTTAGCCACTATATTTAATGAATTGATTAGGGCATCAACATCAGCCTTTGTATTATAAATATAGAAACTAGCTCTAGAAGTTGCAGCAACGTTTAGTCTCTCCATCAATACTTGAGCGCAATGATGACCAGAGCGTAATGAAATTCCTTCTTTATCAATAATGTCAGCAACATCATGAGGATGTACATCTGCAAAATTAAATGAAATAACACCACCACGTTTTGCAATATCTTTAGTTCCATAGATTTGAAGTCCAGGGATTTTTGCAAATTGCTCCATAGCATATGTAGTTAATTCAATTTCATGTTGTCTTATATTGTCCATTCCAATTTTTGTAAGATAGTCAATTGCAGCTCCAAATCCTATAACGTCGGCAATGTTTGGAGTTCCTGCTTCAAATTTGTAAGGCAAGTCATTCCAAGTAGTTTCATACTTGTGGACTTCCCGAATCATGTCGCCACCACCATGAAATGGGCTCATTGTTTGTAATACAGATTTTCTGACCCATAAAACACCAACTCCAGTGGGACCCAACATTTTGTGTCCAGAGAATGCAAAGAAATCACACCCCAAAGTATCAAGATCAACTTTCATGTGAGGTACGGCCTGCGCACCATCAATCAAAGTAGGAACTCCTGCAGCCTTACATTTTGCAATAATTTTTTCAGCGTCAGTGATGGTTCCAAGAACATTAGACATCAGACTAAAAGTTACAAGTTTGACTTTTCCAGTTGCAAGATATTTGTCAAGATCATCTAAATTTAATTGTCCATCATCATTCATTCCAATATATTCTAATTTTGCACGTTTTTCCTGGGTAAGTAGTTGCCATGGGACGATATTACTATGATGTTCATATTCAGTAGTTACAATTATGTCACCTTCATTGATATGAGGTCTTCCCCATGCATATGCAACTAAATTAATTGCTTCAGTTGTTCCCCTAACAAAAATAAGTTCTTGGCGATTTTTAATATTAACAAATTTTGCAATTTTATCCCTAGCTGATTCATAAGCTTCAGTGGATTCCTCGGCAAGTGCATACACTGCGCGGTGAATATTTGCATTGTGATTTCTGTAATAGTCAGTAATGGCATCAATTACCTGATTAGGTTTTTGGGTTGTAGATGCATTGTCCAGATAAACAAGACGTTTGTTATCCCTAACAGTTCTTTTTAAAATTGGAAAGTCGTTTTTAAGATGTTCAAAAGAGTTTTCAGTACTTTGCAATTTTTAAATCTCCACAAAAATTTCGTTGTTATCAATTTTAACCGGATATACTTTGAGAGCGGTTTCAGCGGGAAGGTTATTCGGCTCACCGTTAACTAAATTAAAAACAGAAAGGTGTAATGGGCATCTAACACCTTCCTTACTTAGAAATCCAGTAGAAAGGTCTGCATCAGCATGACTACAAATTAAATCAGTGGCATGAATTTTTCCGTCAAGATTCGCTATCAATAATTTCATGCCATCTTTTACAAAACCAAAAAGTTCGCCTTTTTTTACTTGATCCAAACTGCATGCTTTAATCCATTCAGACAAAAAATCACCTATACTTGTAGTGTTGTTCAACTTCAGAATTTTCATCATAGCGGGTTTCTTCGATTTCAACAAACTTTGCTAATTCCTCATCGGTGTTAATAGTAAGTTCACGGTTATCCCATTTTGATTCAATAAGATATGCAATCCATGCTCTAACTTGAAAAGACATTTTTCTTGAAAGTGGTTCTAAGAAACCCTCAACAATAGTTCTTTCAGCTTCTGCATGACTAAGACATCTAGTTTTTAGATAGAAAAGTTGCTCCTCATCAATTTGTGCAACAGATGCAGAGTGTGTTGCCTTAACATCATTGGTGAATATCTCTAACCCAGGAATTGCATCAGATTTTGCATCAGGATCTAATAAAATTGAGCGACCAGATAAGAAAGAATTTGATTTGGATGCATTTTCCTTAATTCTAATCATTCCTTTGAAAAGGGATTTAGATTTATTTCGAAGAATGGATTTTTCAACTACTCGTCCTTCAGTAGATGGACTTTCATGATTTACGTTAGTTTGAATATCAAATGATTGTTCATTATTTCCAAAAATAACTTCAGAGTCATTTGAAGATGCGCCGCTACCGTTAAGAAAATATTCGATTTTATATCTAGACAGCATTGAACCAAATAATCCAGAATACCAGTTTACTTTAGCATCTTGTCCCAGGTCAGTACGTTTTGTTGAAAATGTTACAGCTTGTTGATCCATCATTTGTAAAGTAGTGACATCCAATTGAGCATTTGCAGCAACATTTGTATTCATTAATTCAAGATATGCTTGTTGAGTTTGAATATTTGCAGAATACAACTCTTGGACAAGGGTGGACTTACTACTCTCATCTGCAAAAATAATATTTCTAGATATAGTTGAATGTCCATCTTCAGAAAGACATGTCAAAAAGTAAATTGGCTTATCTAAAATAAAATTACGTGGAATGTGGATAAATATTCCAGAATTGAAAGCAGCATTATTCAAGGCGGTAAATTTGTCGTCGCTGGAATTTGATGCTTCTAATGCCTTTTTTACTAATTCAAAATTATTTTGAACAGCATCAGATATTGAAGAGATTACAAGTCCTTTTGATTTTAACTCATCAGGCAGATTAATTCTATGAATGTTAGTTCCAATTTGAATAATACAAATTTCATTTTCTAATTCACCTAATCTTTTTTGAAGAAAAGCAGGTACTGTTTCAGCAGTGTTAGTTGAAAGGGATACTTTTTCAGGATCCATTTTTTTTGCATCAGTATACTTGTTGTATAACGGAGATGTCTCTATTGGGAGACTGTCATAAACAGATAGGGAACTTTTCCTATAATTTTTTAACCACTCAGGTTCATTTCTAGATGAAGAAATTTCTTCTATGTGAGTAGTGTTTAGTTTTGAAAGTATTTCTTGAGACATGATCAATCAGATAAGAGTCGGGAGTTTATCCCACAGAGTCATCCATTTCTAATTTAATGAGTCTGTTTAATTCAACGGCATATTCCATTGGTAATTCTTTCGTAAATGGCTCCATGAATCCGTTAACGATTAGTGATAATGCATCCTCCTCACTAAATCCTCTAGACATAAGATAGAAAATTTGTTCGTCTCCAATTTTTCCAACAGTAGCCTCGTGAGTGATTGTTGCGTCCTCTTGATCAATTACCATATACGGATAAGTGTCAGTTTTTGATGTGTCATCCATTAACAATGCATCACATCTAACAGTAGATTTTACGCCAGTAGCACCTTTTGCAACATTCAACATTCCTCTATAAGTTGAACGTCCATCTAATCTGCTTACAGATTTGGATGTAACTTTAGAAGTTGTGTTTGGTGCAAGATGTACCATTTTAGCTCCAGTGTCCTGGTGTTGGCCTTTACCTGCAAATGCAATAGATAACGTCTCACCATATGCTCTTTCGCCCATAAGGTACACGCCAGGATATTTCATTGTCAATTTACTTCCAATGTTTCCATCAATCCATTCAACAGTTGCACCTTCGTATGCATAAGCACGTTTTGTTACAAGGTTGTAAACATCAGAGCTCCAGTTTTGAATAGTGGTATATCTCAATTTTGCATCTTTGTGCGCAACAAGTTCAACGACAGCAGAGTGAAGTGATTCAGAAGAATATACTGGAGCAGTGCAACCTTCGATGTAATGTACTTCTGCACCTTCGTCAACAATGATCAGCGTTCTTTCAAATTGACCGATGTTTTCAGCATTAATTCTAAAGTATGCTTGTAAAGGCATGTCGATATGAACGCCTGGTGGAACATAGATAAATGAGCCGCCACTCCATACTGCGCTGTTTAGTGCTGCAAATTTGTTATCCTCTGGAGGAATAATCTTACCAAAGTATTTTTTGAATAATTCAGGATGATCAATTAAGGCTTGGTCAGTATCTAAAAACAAGACACCTTGTTTTGCTAAATCTTCTCTTAAACTGTGATATACAACTTCAGATTCGTATTGAGCGCCAACACCTGCCAAAAATTTCTTCTCAGCCTCCGGAATTCCAAGTTTATCAAAAGTATTTTTTACATTGTCTGGAACGTCATCCCAGTCTTTTGCTACACCGTCAGATGCTTTAGCATAATAGTAGATATTTTGGAAATCAATAGTACTAAGATCACCACCCCAAGTTGGCATTGGTTTTTGCATGAAAATTTCAAAAGAACGTAATCTGAAATCCAGCATCCATTGTGGCTCATTCTTCATTTTACTAATTTCAATAACAGTATTCTTAGAGATGCCTTTCTTACTGAGGTGTACATACATTTCAGTAGAGTCTTTAAAATCATATTTTGTATAATCGATATCGAGGTTTTCTGTTGTCATGTCAAAGATAACTCCGTTATATTATAAATACATGAGGAAAAATAGGGAGAGCTAAATAGCTTAAGCTAAATTATGATTAGATCGTATCTAGAGAAGTCTTCATAGCATCAAATGCACCTGCAACAGTATGTACCTCTGCAACAGTGTTCTTAACTTTGAATTTTTTTAATTCATCTGAAGTGAAGGGACCAATTGAAACTACAGATAATTTTGCAAGACTGTCCAGTAATAGATCCTCAGCATAGTCTTTAGACATTATTTCAAAAAATCCCCTAACAGATGACGCACTTGTAAACACAACACCATCGACTTTATTTTGAGAAAATAGTTCTCTAAAGCCATTCCATTGAGTGGTGTCTCTAAAAGCACAAACATCATACAGATGAATTTCCAATACGTCAATTCCGATTTTAGAAAGTAATTCTTTTAGAAAAGGAGTTGATGCACCGCTACGTGGGACAATGACTTTTTTTCCAACAGCGTTAAGTTTTGTAAATTCTTCACCCACGCCGACTGATGAAAAAGTTGTAGGCTGGTGATTTACTTTAATCCCTTCAGCCTCAAGTGTAAGAGATGTTTTAGGTCCAACAGATATCACGATAGTATTGGCAACTGCCAACTGTAGTTTTTCAAGTTTTCCCAATTGTTTTGCAGTATTAAATAATAATTTTACAGCTTTTGAACTCATAAAAACAGAGTAATCAGGATTGTATTTAGAGACAGACTCTAAAAATTCATCAACTATTTTTTCACCCTTGCTAACTAGTTCAATTGTAGGTAAGGGAACAGGGGTGGCATTATTTTCTTTTGCAAGTGAGATAAATTCTGAAGCGTCATCTTCTGAACGGGTTATGGCAATAGTTTTTCCACTAAGCATTATTTCCACCCAATAACATCAGATAGATCAACTACCCTACCAATAATTATATTTGTAGGAGGAGTAATTTTGTTTTCTTTAATTTTTTTTGCAATATTTGCAACATTACCTTTTATCATTTTTTGTTGCGGAGTTGTTCCATTTTGAATTACAGCTACTGGCATTTTTTTATCCATACCCCCCAAAATTAGTTGTTTGCAAATAACATCAATTCGAGACAAGCCCATCATTATGACAATAGTGTCTACGGATTTTGCAAGATTTTTCCATTTAACAATTTCTTCTTTCTTTTCAGGATCTTCATGACCCGTAACAAAAACAACTGATGAGGCATATTTTCTATGAGTTAAAGGAATTCCAGCGTATGTTGCAGAACCAATCCCAGAAGTAATTCCAGGGACAATTTCATATTTTATTTTATGATCTTTAAGAAATTCAGCTTCTTCACCACCACGTCCAAAAATAATTGGATCTCCGCCTTTTAGCCTAACAACATTTTTTTTAGATTTTGCGTATTCTACCATTAAATCATTAGTACCTTTTTGATGAGTGGTATCATCACCCACAGCACGTCCAACATAGACTTTTTTTGCGGTTTTAGGAATCATAGAAATAATTTTTTTGCTGACTAGTCTATCGTATAAAACAACATCAGCTTTTTCGATCAATTCAACAGCTCTTAGAGTAATTAATTTGGCATCTCCAGGCCCTGCTCCAACAAGATATACTTTACCAGTCATGTCGTATTCCATTCATCTACTTTCTCCCTCCAATTTAATGCAAGATCATTAATTCCTTTACTACGCAATTCCTCACCAACTAATTTACCCAATAATTTTGGGTTATTTTTATCTCCAGAGCGAGTTACTTCTAGAGATTGTTCACCATCAACAGAAAACGCATATACAGTTAATGTCATTTTAGAGCCATCAGATTTAGCATATGCGCCCAAAGGGAATCTACAACCAGAATCAATAAAATCAGATAAAGCACGTTCAGCCTCAATTTCTAATCGAGTATCGGAGTCTTCAATTTTTTTTAACATTTTAATTGTTTGAGAGTCATCAATCCGTGCAACAATTGCAATAGCGCCTTGACCAGGTGAAGGAGAGAAATCTTCAGTAGATAAAGAAGTAAAGGTTACATCAACTCCCAATCTAGAAATTCCTGCATGTGCAAGCACTATAGCATCATAATTATCTCCAGATATTTTTTTAATTCTAGTTTCAATATTGCCTCGAATGGATTTAACAGTGACATCAGATCTTTTTCGTCTAACCTGAACAGCACGTCTTAAAGAACTAGTTCCAATTATAGAGTTAGGTTTAATTTTATCTAAGGATGAGCCATCGGATGAAATAAACACGTCATTTACTATTTCACGTTTTGGAACGGATGCAATTATAAGATCATCATCTAATTGGGAAGGAACATCTTTTAGGCTATGTACTGCAAAATCAATTTCTTTTTCTGCAACGGCTTTATCAATTTCTTTTTCAAAAATTCCTTTTTGATCAATAGCAAATAATGGTCTTGTATCAGTATCACCCTTAGTAGTGATTGGTTTAATTTCATATTCACAGTCAGGGTTTACTTTTTTTAATTCGGAAACAATCCAATTAGTTTGGGCAATAGATAATTTACTGCCCCTCGCACCAACTACATATTTCAATTTTTCACCGACTTTAATGCAGTATGATATGCATCTAATGTTTTGTTTAAATCATTTTGAGTGTGAGCATCAGATAAGAAAACGACTTCAAATTGAGAAGGAGGAATAAAGACACCTTGTTTCAATAAAGTGTTAAATAATTTTTGGAATTTTTTCCCATTTGCTTTTTTTGATGTTCTATAGTCAGTTACAGGCGTATTTGTAAAGAAAATTTGAAACATTGATGCTGTAAAATTGATTTGATGAGGAATTTTCATATCAGTAGCCATGTCATCTAATTCTTTACAAAACAGTAAATTGAATCGTTCAAGTTTTGAGTAGAGCCTATTTTTAATTTTATTTATCGTCTTTATAGAACTAATTGCAGCACTAACAGATATAGGATTTCCAGCAAATGTACTTGCTTGGTAAACATTTCCTCCTGGAGAAAGTAAATTCATAATTTCTTTTTTACCACCAACTGCAGATATTGTAAATCCATTACTCAAAGCCTTAGCTAAAGTTGTAATATCAGGTTTAATACCAAAATGTTCTTGTGCTCCGCCAGGAGACACTCTAAAACCAGTAACAACCTCATCAAAAATTAACGGGATATTATTTTCTTTAGTAATTTTTCTCATGTCTGAAAGAAAGTTTTTTTCAGGTAAAATTAGTCCCATGTTAGCTAAAATTGGTTCAACTATAACACCTGCAATGTCTTTATTTTTAGAAATTGTTTTTTGCAGATCTTCAATATTGTTATACTCTACAACCAGGGTGTTCTTTGAGACCTCATCTAATCCGCCATCAGAAACAGAAATGCCATTATGTGCAGAACCAGAACCTGCTTTAACTAAAACAGAATCATGTGCTCCATGATAACACCCTTCAAATTTAATAATTTTTTTCTTTTTTGTAAAACCACGAGCTAATCTAATTGCAGTCATTGTAGCTTCACCACCAGTATTCATTAATCGTACTTTATCCATAGAAGGAAAATTTCCAATAATTAATTTAGATAGTTCAATCTCAGATGCAGTTGGAGTACAATACAAAGTTCCTTTTGAAAGTTGTTTAGATACAGAATTCATAATTTCTTTTCTACGATGTCCTAAAAGTAAAGCACCATAGGCATTACAGAAATCAATGTAACGTCTATTGTCTTCATCCCAAACATATGCACCATTTGATTTTTTTGTAAAAAATGGATAAGGTTCAAAATATCTAACAGGGCTGTTTACGCCTGAAGGAATTACTTTTTTTGAATCATTGAATAATTTTCTTGATGCAGACACATTCAATCTATAATACGGTCATTATTATTCCTAATTTGAGTCCTTTGTGCTTGAAATTTTCCACGAAATAGAAATGCAGCAATTAAAGTGCCAATAAATGGCGCAGTCAAATAAAGCCACAAATCACCAAAAGTTCCAGATAATAGTGCTGGCGCAAGTGCTCTAGCAGGATTCATAGATGCACCAGAAATGAAAGCTAAAAATAAAATATCCAATGCAACAATTCCCCCAATGGCAATACCACTAAATCCACGTAAACCTTTTGTATATACAACATAGAAAATTACACCCATCAGCATTGTAGAAGCTAAAACTTCTACGGGAAATATTATAAAGATTGAAAAATCATAATTAGGTGCATTAGCTCCAAGATTTGCTTTCTCACCAATAAAACTTAAAACAAAAAGGGAACCCAATAAGGCTCCAATAATTTCTGCAATTAAATAATACAAAACTTGAATTTTTGTTATATGTCCTGTAACATAATATCCAATGGTTACTGCAGGGTTAAAATGAGCCAAAGAAATTTTTCCAAAAGAATAAACTCCAATTAGTAATGCAATAAATGGCGCAACCGCTGCAAAAGGAATTCCCAAATCACCATCAAAGAACTCAAAGTCATAAACAATAGAACCGGTTGCAAAAACTACAAGAATAAAAGTTCCAATCAACTCTACAGTAAAAATTTGTAAATTGGAATAAGTCATCAATTATCACATTCAAGAGAATCAAGTAAATTTAAAACACTATGTTTAATCTGATCACGAATTTTTCTTACATCGTCAAGAGATTTTCCTTTTGGATCATCCATGTTCCAATCATCCACATCTTTTACAAATAATGATGGGCAGGATTCTTTATCCATGCATCCCATATTGACAGTTTTATTAGAATTTTTAATCATGGATATTGACAATAATTGTGGTTGTTGATTTTTTAAATCAATTCCAATCTCATTCATTGCAGAAACAACCACAGGGTCAATCTTGGGGGATGGGCAGGTTCCAGCACTAACAACATTAAATGAATTTTTAGCATGTTTTTTAAAAAATGCCTCAGCCATCTGACTTCTTCCAGCATTTTCTATGCACACAAATAGAATATTTGTAGGTAAATTCACAATATAACATAAATATTAGTTTATATAAATTTAAATTGATATGAATGGAATTAGTCTCTTAAAATGTATTTGTGATGAAACAAGATTTGAAATTTTAGAATTATTACAAAAAAATAATGAATTATGTGTCAGTGATTTTGTAAATGAATTAAAAAAAGATCAACCGTTAGTATCACATCATCTAAAGACATTAAAAAAATGTGGCATTGTCAAATCAAGAGATGAAGGAAAAAAAGCAATGTACATGATTTCAAGTAATCAATTATCAGAACTAATAACAAAAGTTAAAAAAACATCAAAAGAAATGCCGAATCTTTGTTTAGACGAAGGATGTTGTTAAAATTTTTCAGTACGTAATACGCCAACATCACTAACATACAACACTACAGCAAAATTTGCAAATAAAGTTCTAGAAACTTCCTCAACAATATCCTGTAACTTTTCTTCACGTAAAATTATTTCAATTTTAACATTTTTTTCATTTGTTAAACCCTCACCACGTAATCCACGTGCACCGTTACCACTTACTTCATAAGTTGTATAACCAGTAATTTTGTGTTTACTTAGAATCTCTATAATATTTTTTTGTGCAAGAATTTCACAAGTAATTGTAAGTAGTTTTACAGGATAAAGTTTCATATTAAATCCTTTAATGAGTAATGGAATAAGTCTATCGATCCTTCAGGATCATGTAGTAATGAAGATACTGCAAACATAATTGGCAATAAGACAATGATGTTGTAGGGAAAAGTAATTCCCAATGCAGATGTAATGTAAAGACTAGGATTAGCTTGTGGAATTGCATTACGTAAAACAGCTGGAGCTGCAATAAATGAAGCACTGGCTAAAAGAAGTCCAAACATAACTGAGCCTCCCATGCTAAGACCCATCAAAGTAGCGACTACAACTCCAATAATTCCATTAAAAGTAGGCATGATTATGGAAAAGGAAATAAGAAAAATGCCAACTTTTTTGAGATCATCCAATCTCTGACCTGCAATAATTCCCATTTCAATCATAAAAATTACAATTGCCCCGGTGAACAAATCATCAAAAACAATTTTGATAGGACCAAATCCTTCTTTACCAATAATATATCCAATCACAATACTACCAAGTAAGATAACTATAGCTTTACCAGTAACGGATTCACGCAGTATTTTCGAAAGTTTTACTTTTGTTTCGTGTAATCCAACATCAATATCAGATTTAGAATCAGTAGTGAAAGATTGTTTTTTAGCATTAATCTGTTTAGATACTGCCATATTTGTCAAAAAGATTGCCAAGATAAATGCAACGGGTTCTAAAACTGCTAAAACAGCTGCAAGGTAACCCTCAGATGTTACTCCTTGATTTTTAAGAAAAGATAATCCAACTGAAAAGGTTACAGCCCCCACTGCGCCATAAGTAGATGCTAATGCATAAGAGTCAAAAATATTGAATTTTCCTAATTTACGTAAAATTTGATAATGGTTTAATGTAAACAACAATGAAAGTGCGATTGCAACCAACATAGGAACAAGCATATTTTCAAATCCAGTAGTTCTCATCTGGATTCCTCCATGAAGTCCAATTGCTGCAAGAAGATAGATGGGTAAAAATTCAGATATTGCTTGTGGAATTTTTAAATCAGATTTTATTCTTGCTGCAATTATTCCAAATAGAAAAAACAGAACTATAGGAGTAAGAAGATTCGATTGGATTAATTGTAAAATATCCATTAGTAATGTTTGTGGAAAAAATTGCTGAAATAAAAATCAATGTAAGTTAGACAAAAAGATGAATTAGATAAGTAAAACCGATTCCCATTGCAGCTGCACCAGGGATGGTGATTATCCATGAGAAAACAATTTGCCTACTAACTTTCCACCTTACAGCTAGTTTTCGCCTAGCAGCACCTGCACCCATAATTGTGCCAGTTATAGCATGAGTGGTGCTTGCAGGTATTCCAAGTATTGCAAAAGCTGCAAGCATTAAACCTCCACCTGTTTCTGCTGCAAATCCCTGATAAGGTCGAAGTCGGGTGATTTTGACTCCCAATGTTTTGATTACTTTGTATCCACCAAAGAAAGTTCCCAATCCCATTGCAGCTGCTGCAGCAAAAATTACCCAAAGAGGTATTTCAAGTTCAGGAATCAATCCAGCTGAAAATAAAATTAAAGCGATAATACCCATAGTTTTTTGGCCATCATTGGCACCATGAGTTAAAGCAAACCATGCTGAAGAAATAATTTGTAATTTGCCAAATACCTTATTTACGGGTGCAGGTCTACGTTTTGCAAATACGGTAATTATCAATCCAGTTAACAAAAGACCAACAATTAGCCCTCCAATTGGAGCAATTACAATTCCTGCAAAAACTTTTGTCAATCCCCCATAAACTAATTTTTCAAATCCTAATCCTGCAATTCCAGCACCCATTATTCCGCCTACTAAAGAATGACTATTAGAAATTGGTAATCCAAAATAAGTACAAAGGGTACTCCACCCAATCGCACCTGACAACCCACCGATAATTATGTACACTGTGATATCATCAGGTTGTACAATTCCTTTTGCAATTGTTTGTGCAACTGCAACTCCAAAAACAAGTGGACCAATGAAATTCATCACAGCAGATAAACTTACGGCATGAATTGGTTTCAAAACACGAGTCCCAATTACTGTGGCAACTGAATTTGCAGAATCATTAAACCCATTTACAAAATCAAAGATTAATGCTACAATAATTGCGCCTATTGCTATCTCTAACATTCAATCATCTCAAGTATATTTTAAAACAATATCTTCAATAACATCAGATACGTCTACACATCTGTCAGATGCAGTCTCCATTGTCTCATAGATATCTTTTAGTTTGATGATTTTAATTGCATCATCACTTTCAAATAATTCTCTAATTGCTTCTCGGTACAAATCATCCACAACATGTTCAATGTCGCTAGTATTTCGACAATGCTGAATCATATCTTTAGGATCCTTAATTCGCTGTAATTTTGAAATCATATATTCCACTTCTTTGGTAGCTTTGACCAACTCTATTGCCATTTCTTTACAATATGGAGGAGGGGAAGTAAGTTTGTAACTATACACTCTAGCAGCGATACCATCCATGAAATCAATCACATCATCTACTTTTGATGCAATTCTTTGCATATCTTCACGATCCAGAGGTGTAATGAACGTTTTATTTAATTCTGAAAAGATATCTCGTGTTAAAACATCAGCCTCAGTTTCTAATTGATGAATTTTTTTTGCTTGATCAGCATTAGTGATATCATCAAACAAAACAACAACAGCTTCGGAGGTTTCAACTGCTTTTTTTGCCAAATTGTCTAAAATTGTTAAAAGTTCTTTTTCATTGGATTTAATCCAAGATAACCATTGTCCCATAACAATCAACATGCAAGTTGAAACTTAAGGAAACTCCCCATAAAGTATATTGTTCTATATAGTAACAGTTGATCGCAAATATTTTGGTTCAACGGTATTTTATAAAAACGAAATTCAAAAAATGAGATTTTTTTAAAATGGTTTGTTTACTTCTCGAGTAAAGACATAGCTTGCAATAGCTACCATTGCAAGTACAAATGCAAAGATCACAGCAATACTAATCAAAATAGGAACACCACCTTCAGAAACTCCAGTCATTAATTCTCTAACCAGCAAAACGGTATAGGTTACAGGATTTAATTTTGTAACCACTGCAAGCCAATTTGGTAATAATTCTAATGGGAATAATGCAGGACTCAACATGAATAATGGCATACCAAGTAAATTTATCATTCCCCAAAAAGTTTCTTGAGACTTTGCAGTTGCCGCAAGAGTAACAGATATTCCAGAAAAACCGAGTGAAAATAAAATAACAATGCCCATTATGGGGATAATCATTAACGGGTTTGGAAACGTAACGCCGATTGCCAAAGCAATTCCAATAATCAAACTTGCTTGTAAGGCAGCAATTAAAGAAATGGCTGACATTTTTCCCAAAGCGATTGCAGAGCGTGAAATTGGAGATGTTAATGCCTTATTCATAAAACCATATCTTCGATCCCAAAGCGTGTTAACTCCACCAAAAATACTTGTAAAAATAGCAGTTAAAATAATGACACCAGGAGCCATAAATTCAATATATTCACCCTCAAATCCCACAGATTGAATTAATGGCTGAGTTTCTGAAAAGATATTTCCAACAACAATTATCCAAATAGCAGGCTGAATTAATCGGATTAAAACACCACTTCTGGATTTTTTGTATCTCTTTAACTCACGCCAAAAAATTGTATAAGTGTCGTAGAGGATACTATTCATGCCCGTAACCTCTTCATTTTTGCATGTTCGATCTTTCGATTAAATTTTGACTTGTCATCTCTAATTTCATGTCCCGTGTAAGAAATGAAAACGTCATCCAGAGTAGGTTGTGTTAGAGATAATGTAACAATTTTAATTCCAAGATCAGATGAAATTTGAAAAATGGTTGGAATGACTTCGGTTCCATTTGAAGTAAAAAGAATTAATTTTAAATCCTCATCATTAATTTTTTTTATAAATTCAATATTTTTTAATTCTACTAAAAATGAATCGTAGTTATTGTTTTTTTCGATAACCAGAGAAATAATCTCATTACCCAAAGCATTTTTCATATTTTGAGGAGAGTCAATAACTTGAATCTTACCACCATCTATAATTCCAATTCTATCACATAGATTATCTGCCTCCTCCATATAGTGAGTAGTTAGAAAAATGGTCATGTCAAATTCAATATGGATTTTTTTAATATACTGCCAAATTTTTCTTCTAGTTTGAATATCCAATCCAACGGTAGGTTCATCAAGGAACAAGACTTTTGGATGATGCAAAAGGCCTCCAGCAATGTCTAATCTCTTTCTCATACCGCCAGAATATGTAACAACCGCTTGATGTTGTTTATCTGAAAGTTCAATTAACTCCAAAACTTCATCAATTCTTGTATTGATTTCATTTTTAGGAATATGGTTTAATTTTGCTTGTAATAATAAATTTTCACGACCAGTAAGATATTCATCAACTGTAGTTTCTTGTTGAACAAAGCCAATATTCTCTCTAACGTGTTTGGCATCTTTCATGACATCAAAACCTGCAATCAAAGCTTTTCCAGATGTAGGTTTTAGTAAAGTAGTAAAGATCATCATTGTTGTACTTTTTCCAGCACCGTTAGGTCCCAAAAATCCAAAAATTTCTCCTTTTTCTACTGAAAAAGAAATATCGTTAACTGCAGTTAGATCTCCAAATGATTTAGTAAGAGATTTTGTTTCAATGGAATACAATATTTCGATCCCCTTTGGCAATTATAAATTGCTAAGTATTAGATCAGAAACTAATCATAAAAAATTTAAAAAGAGTATTTTGAGAACAAAATACATGAAAGGATTATGTCAAAAATGTCACTCATCAAATACAGAGATAACACTTGAGGATGGAATGCCTGTTTGTGTAAAGTGTGCAAAAAAGTAGAAGGAAATAAAAAAGAATCATCAAAAATTTTTCTTTAGATATCCCTATGGCAATTTTATAATTATTTTCATTGTTTCAAATATCAAGAACTACTATCAATGAGGTTAAATTACTTAGCAGAATATTACAAATATGGAAATAATAGATGAACGATTCAGGCCAATTTTAGTTACAAAGGGAAGAAAAACAGGCAAGGCTCATTCAGTATGGCTAAGAGCAGTGAAATACAATGGAAAAATTTATTTTTCAAGACATCGTCCAGATGGAGACTGGTTTCAGAATGCAATGGTAAATTCAGAGGTAAAAATTCAATATAACAATGCAGAGTTCACAGGAAAAGCATCAATAGTTACAGATGAAAAACTAAATCAAAAAATTTCTCAGTTAAAGTATCCAGGAGAGAAACGAGCTGATGAAAAAAGAGTCGCCATAGAAGTCACATTAGATTCAGATAAGAAATAAAAATCTTCAGTGTACTAATTATAAAATAATTTTAATTAGAAAATATCTTCATAAACAATTGTCTGGTTCTTTAATTGCTTATCAAGTGTTGGCAAATATTTCATTATGCAGTAATTAACAAAATCGCTAAATGAGCGAATCCGGTAATCAGATTCTAAAACATCGTGATGCTTATCATAGTATTGTTCTAAATTGTACAACGTTCTTTTTTGTAGTGGAATCAATCTATTACGTTTAGTGATAAATTTTGGAGTTACAGGAATGTCATCTTCAGACTCTACTTCAGACTCTACTTCAGACTCTCCTTTCAGAGTATTAACATCAATTGTTTCTTGCATTTCAAAGACAAAAATTTTACTTTTGATGGATTTTGGAAGTCCTGAATTTTCAGAAATTATATCCACAACTTCTCGTGCAAGTTTATCAGACATTGCCAATTCAATTTTTGCAAGCATGGTAGAACGAACTACAGAGCCACCAACTCTAGATCCTTTGGATTGACTTGTAAATCTACTATCTTCTAAATTTCGCTTATCAATAATATCAATGCCCAAAGCATCTAACTTTTCACGAATTGAAGGATAATTTTTTCGATTAATTATAGCTTCAATCTTTTTCAATAATTTTGAGCATAACTGTTATCTTTTTAAAGTTAATGTTAATTTCATAATCATATAATTTGCAATTAAATGCATATCATTTGCATATCATTTGTACAGCATTTTCACATTAAATTAAACAAAATTATTTTATTTGTGACTACCCGTAAGATTCGAATTTAACTTCATAACTTCCATCCTCGCGTTTATTTTTTTCAGATACAAAGTTTTTGGCTTTCAAATAATCCATTACCCCATCAATGGTTCCTTGCCATCCACAAACATAGAATATGGTATTATCCTTGGTAATTTTTTCACCAACTAATTCCTCAAGCGGAGATTTACCATCATTTCCAGTTCTCAAAAATTGTTCAATTCTTCCCTTATGACCATGCCATGCACGATTAGTCCATTCTTGCGGCCTACTGATTGCTGCACGATATTTAAAATTCCATTTGTCTGCACCTTTGTCAATACTTTCATTCTCTAAATCAGTCAAAAGTTGCTTGTAACTTAACTCGTCGACATAACTTGCGCCGTGCAAAACAACGATCTCTCTCTTATCCTCGGTATCGTGAAGATGCTGTGCAAAACTGACAAACGGTGCCAATCCGGTTCCGCCGCCGATGCATACGATTCTCCTGGTATCTTTTTCGCCGTTTGGTAGTTCTTCACTAATTCCTAATGCTCTGCCTGCAGGTTTCAACCAAAGAATTTCATCTCCTTCTTTTACGTTAAACAATTGTGTAGTTAATCGTCCTGGAAGTGGTTTTCTGACCCATCTAATTACAAATTCAATATACTCTTTATTTTCTGGATGGGACGCAATTGAATATGCGCGTCTAACAATTTTACCTGCATTTTCTGGATTTGGTAAACCTAATGTGAGAAATTGACCTGCTTCAAAATCTGGAACCGGACCATCATTTGGAACAATTCTGATAATAACAAGGTCCTCTTTTATTAATTGAACATATGTGACAGTTGCTTTGTTATCTACTACCATAACAATTGAATCAGTATGTTGAAGCTTAAATATATTGTGATAATTTCTTTCCTTTGAATTTAATAAAATCGCTAAACGTTAATAACCAATTTGAGAAATATTATTCAATCAGTATCTGATTATTGGGCCGGTCGTCTAGTCTGGTAGGATAGGTGCATGGCATGCATCGGATCAAGGGTTCAA
>JABHXI010000155.1 GCA_018657375.1 Candidatus Nitrosopumilus sp.
TCTTTCCAGAGCTCTTCTGCAACCCTTCTAATTTCTGGATTTGCAATTATAGTTTCAATTAATTCTGGAGTTTCTGTCATTATGCTTTCTGCCAATACCTTTTGCACTCTGAATGTTGTACCTGACATTTTTTCTGTCAGTAATGATTTTTCATCTTTTGATATTATGTTTGCAAAAACCAAATTCATTAAATGCGTTAATCCTAAAATTATTGCAATTTTTTTATCATGTTCGATTGCATCTATTGTAACGAAATTTGCTCCCTCGAACAATTCTTTTGCGACTGTTAATTCTTTTTTAGCATCTTTAATTGGAACTGAGATGATATTTTGGTTTTTGACTGTTTTTATTCCTGGACCAAACATAGGATGGATGCAAATTGGATTAATTTTGTCTGGCATTTTTGATAATGATGATACAACTTTAGATTTTTCTGATGAGATTTCGATAAGATACGTCCCTCTTTTCATTTCTTTTGCAATTAATCTAATTATTTCTGGAGTTCTTTTTGTTGGTGTGCATAGAATGACATAATCTGCTTTCAAAATTGCACCTACTAGTGATTCTGATACTATTACATTTTTTCCAAAATCGTTGCTTTCTGAATCATATCCCGTTACTTGGTATTCTGAACCCGAAAAATAATTTGTAAACCATTGTCCCATTTGCCCCCCTGCACCGATAACTGTTAATTGTTTCACTGTTTTTCACTCATGATGTTACCTAGTATATGCATTCCTTTCATTAGTGTTTTTTCATCTTGACATGCCGATATTCTGATAAACCCCTTGTAGTTCCCAAATCCTTCCCCTGGTGCTACTGCTATTCCTTTTTCTAGTGAATTATTGGCAAATTCCACCCCGTCAAAGCCTTCTTGATTAATTTTTGCAAAAATATACATTGCTCCATCAGGAATTATGAACTCTAGTCCCATTTCTTTTGCTTTGTCTGATAACATATCTAGTCTTTTTTGCACTTTTTTGGAATTATTTGATGTATCTGCATCTAATGCTTTCATTGCAACATATTGGATTGGTTCTGAAACATTTGTTAAGCAAAGTGCTTCTAATTTTGCCATTTTTTCTATGATTTGTTTGGATGCTATTCCGTACCCTACTCTAAACCCTGTCATGGCGTGTGATTTTGAAAATGATTGTGTGACGATACTTTTTTCATAATTGTAACTTAGAATGCTTTTCCAATTAATTTTTGCATATTGTGAATAAATTTCATCACTTAACACATACAAATTATTTTCTTTTGCTAATTCCATAATGCTGTCTTGTAATTTTTCTGGTAAGATTTTACCTGTTGGATTATTTGGATAATTCAAAACAATCATTTTTGTATTTGGATTAATTATATTTTTAATCTGCTCAATCGATGGTTCCCATTTTTCTTCTAATTTCGTGTTTATTGTTCTTACTTTGATTCCTGCATTTAATGCACAATCTTTGTATGCTGGCCATGCTGGTTCAATCACTATCATTTCATCCCCTGGATTTAGTAGTGTACTGATTGCTGAATAAATTGAAAATCTTGCACCTGGACTCACTATGATATTTTCATGTGTGACCCCTACGTTGAATTTTTTTGAAACATATTTTGCAAGTGCTTCTCTGAAAATTGGCATTCCTTTCGCTTGTCCGTATTTGATAAACCCTTTATCAAAAACTTCTGATAGTGATTTTTTAACAATTTCTGGTGGTGAGAAATCTGGTTCCCCCACTTCCATGTGTATTATTTTTTGTCCTTCTTGTTCAAGCGATTTTGCTTTTAAGAAAATAGAAAGATGTGTTTGTTTATTTTCTGATTGCACTCTTATTGACTCGTTTAGTAAAAAATTTAAAAACTTTGATGCTAATGTTTCATCTAACCCTATTTCCTTGGATAATTGTAATATCTTCTCACGTAAGTTATCCTCGCGTTCTTCATCTGAAACACTCTTTCCAATATTTTTTTTAACTTCGCCAATTTCTTTTGCAATATTTGTTCTGGTTTTTAGCAAACTGATCATTTCTACTGTAACTGCATCCATTTTGTTTCTAA
>JABHXI010000156.1 GCA_018657375.1 Candidatus Nitrosopumilus sp.
ATTAAAAATTCTAACCAAGAAAAATTTGTTTATCACTCTAAGGGACAAATGGCAATTATTGGAAAAAGATCTGGAATTGCAACATTTTTGGGAGTAAATATTTCAGGATTTGTAGCTTGGTTAATTTGGAGAAATGTGTATTTATCAAAAATTCCAACATTTGATAAAAAAACACGTGTATTTCTTGACTGGATGATAGATTTGTTCTTTGATAGAGATATTTCAAGAATAAAACTCATGAAACATAAATCTGAAAAAGAGTACAAGGAACTTGATGAAGTGGATGATGTCTGGTAGTTATAATTTTAGAACTTTCTTTTAATTCCAACAACTGCAATAGCTGGAACCCCAAGATACATTGCCAAGTTCAATGCAATCACTGACAGTCCAAGTCCTAGTACCTCTGATTCGGAGTTTGCATTTTCCATGATTGACAATGACGAAAGCATCGGGGCGATTGCAATCTTTACTGCTTCCTTGAAGTACGGGTTTTCACGCTCGTAATCCGCGATAACTGGACTAAACGAATAGTAGACGTTGTTGAACGCTCCCATGAATGCGGTTCCAGATTCCGTGTTCATCAGCTGGTTGTCTCGAATTTCCCTGAGCATCTGAACCTGCGGTGCCATCTCTGAGCCGTATGCCGCAGTTGCGATTAGGCATCCGCCGCCTTCTTCAGATGATTTATCTTCAGATGGTGTCATTATGGGAGATTCTTGCGAAAGTATTCTAAAAGAATCAAGTGATTCTTGAAATTTTGGCAAGTCGTTATTAAAATTGTCAACTGTATTGCTATATGCAAACGTGTATGATTTTTGTTCTGAAAGTATCATTACCTCCAAGAATTTAATTTGTAATGTTTTATCATCAACTTCAAAATTTCCAATAGCTTCTGTTTGGTAAATATTAGTTTTAATTTTTTCTTGTGCAAGTATTTCTAATTTATTTAGATAGACTGCTTCAGCAAGAACGTTATTTTTTTCTGTAATTAACTCATCAATGGTTTTATCAACTTGATCTTTAATTGTTAGTGAGATTACAGGATTCACTCCATCAACTTTAGGACCAACTGCAGCAACGTCTGGTGCTCCACTAATACTACTGTCTGGTTGTTGCAACAACCATCCTACCGGTGCACTAAATGTAATATCAAGTTCTTTACTTTCAAAAACTTGATTAGCAATTGATTCTGTTGGTGGAGTTATGGTTCCTGTTCGTTCTGGTTCTACATATGGAATATATCCTGAAACATCGGCAGTAGCTATGATTGTAGCTTTGATAATTCTAACTTGCTCTGGATCTACCGGCCTATCACTAGCTCCAGTTGTAACTGCTGCAATTTTATCAAGTGTTTCAAAACTTTCTTGTGAGGCAAGTCTTCCAAATGCAGTGTATTCTCCATCAAGAAAATTTGAATCTTGATGAACAATGAAGAATTGTGAGCCTGCGCTATTTGGATCGGCAGATCTTGCCATTGAAACAATGCCACGATTATGTTTTATTGGATTAAACTCTGCATCTAATTTTGTATCAGGACCTCCCTGTCCCCAAGTATTTGGTTCTCCACTTTTCGTATTAGGATCTCCGCCCTGAATCATAAATCCTGGAATTATTCTATGAAATAATGTACTATCATAATATCCATTACTAGCTAAAGCAAGAAAATTTTTGACATGTTCTGTTGCATAAGCTGGAAATAATTCTATTACAATATTTCCAAGACTAGTTTCAATTACAACTACAGGCTCTTCTGTTACTGCAAATGAATAATTTCCAAACCCAATTAAAATTAAGAAAATAGTAAATGTAAAAATAATTTTATTCAATATTTTTAAAAAAAATATCTCACTTAAAAGGTAATTGTATTAGTTTTTAACAAAGTCAAACAAATATTTCAATATGGAACATGATGAAAAAATTCAAGCACACTTAGTTTCAGTTTGGAGGGAATCTAAAAAATTCTTCTCAGTTGGAGGAAGGGAAGGAATGTTGGTTCTAACTGATAAGCATTTGACATATATCCATAAAACAGAATCAAAAATGAATTGGTGGAAAGCTATCACACAAAGACAAGTAATTAATTTTATAAAATCAAAAGATACAATGATTCATCATGACGGTTATGATGAAAAAGAACTTTCAAATGATTTAGAAAATAGTAAAAATGTTGAACTAGAATTTGATGATATTAAGAAAATTAGTTTTGAAGAA
>JABHXI010000004.1 GCA_018657375.1 Candidatus Nitrosopumilus sp.
AATTATGGCATATGGGACAGTGGATGAAGCGAATGCCGCAATTGGGGTTATCTTGACAAATGTGTTGGATGATGATGTCAGTCAACTTTTGAGTCAAATTCAAAATGATTTATTTTTACTGGGTTCCGATTTATCCAACCAAAATCTAAACGATCTTAAAAACAGGGTGTCCTTGGAGATGATTGAAAAATTAGAAAAATCAATTGATCTGTTTGAATTAGAATTATCCCCGCTAACAAATTTTATTCTACCTGGTGGGGATTTAGCAGCTGCACAGACACATCAAGTTAGAACAATTGTAAGAAGGGCAGAAACACTGGTAGTAAAATTAAGCGATAAGGATGAAATTAATTCTAATTGCATAAAATACCTGAACAGATTATCTGATTTGATGTTTGTATTGGGTCGCTTGATCAATAAGCGAAAAGGAATAGAGGACATCCTCTGGAAACCATAAAAAGACAAACTTTAATGTCTCATCTTGAGTATTTTTTTTAGTGCCAGGGTAGCTCAGCCTGGAAGAGCACTCGGCTGAAGACCGGGCTGTCGCTTGTTCAAATCATGCCCCTGGCACTCTTGATTTAATTTACTTTAGATCCAATATTCTCAAAAATCATTAATTTGATAAATATTTAATATTCATCCACGCGATTCAAAAAATTTATTCCTGTTTTTTATGTTAATTAGAATTAATGAACACACTTGAGTTAGATGTTGTTATCATTTCTACTGCTTTAATTGACATATTTTCTTTTTTTGAAATTTTCAATAGTTCATCAGAATGTTCTTCCTTCAAATGTTTGAGAAATTCTATTTCTTCGACATTATTACACTTAAAATGACATAAGGGGAACACACAATTAAAATTCAATAAAATAAGTATAGTCATCTAATAAAAAAATTCATCTAATGATAAAATTTACTGTGAATTAGGATGTATTTTTAAAAAAATCCCATTAGAATTAGAAATAAAATTAAAGTTTACAACATTAGAGAAATAAAAATATGGAACGAGAAATTAATCTCAAAAAATTCTATGCGTCAACCAAATTAAAGAAACTTTTTCCAGAACTTGATTTCTCAGAAACACATTTTACACAAAGTGTTTCTTTACTGGAATTAATGTCATCCCTAAGTTTTTGGTTAGAAAATTTCTTTACAATGGCAACTCGAGTAGTATGAAATTTATTGATTTGGTTGCCATCTATCGAAAAAAATTCTTTCATTGTTAGTTTTACCCCTTTTGTAACATCCTCACCCTGAGTATAATTAGAATCTTCAATGTGAGTTATGGTAAAAGATTGACCGTCAATTTTTGCCAATGATACTGAATCTTTTACTACAAGATAATCTGTTAATTTTGCTATTTGCTTTCACCTCCCAACAACATGACTAATTGTTAATTGAAGATAAATGGATACAAGAGTCAATTGTTGACTTGAACATACTCTATTTTCAATAATTTCATAAAATAGTCAATAGTTGAAAAAACAAAAAATGCACAGAAGATAAATTCAACATAAAAAATCCAAAAATATGATTGAAGACGAAGAGTTAGGACAGTGGATTAGTGAATTTCACCCCACAGTTGAAACGGATGTTCTCGAGGTGTTAAGAGCCCGTGTTCAATACGCAATATTAGATCAGTTAAACTACATGATTTCAGGGCAAGTGGGATCCATAGAGGAAATCAAAAAGGTAGTTCTTCAAGAAATAACAGAGATCACTAATGAATCCATAGAAGTAGACGTAGATTAGGCGTAAAATGTCCGTAAAATGACATAATGTTTAAAAGTCACACCATCCCAAGATTTTCGATATTCATGGCAGAAAAAAAAGTTACAAAAAAAGTTACAAAAAAAGTTACAACTAAAACTAAAAAAACAGGCAAATCAAAAGTTAAAAAAATCAATGACGAGCCAAGTGATGGCGGAATTGTAATAGTTGATGACGATATTGTTATTGACCAAGACAAGATAAACGAGGAACGTAGAGCATATCTTGAAGAAGCAAGATCGCAAGAAGCAGTAGACTAAAAACGGCAGATTCGTTTACAGCATATGCTGACGCACACCATACAATTGAATGTCAGTGAAACCAACAAAACCAGATTGTCTTAAAATGCAGGATTTTATCAAAATGAATCATTTGAGTCACGCATAGTCGTATAAAATAAAATGGGAGAATGTCAACGACGGAAATCTCTCAAATCTGATAACACCCATGTTGTATTCATCAAACGGGGAGTGATTCGTCTGGTGATCAAGAATTGTATGTGAAACGTACTAGGGGGATCTTAATAAGAACAATCTATTCTGTTTCTTAATTATGGGAATAAAGAAATCAAATGTTCTAATTGTTGGATTCATCCTCACGTTAACGGTTGTAATGGGATTGTGGTTTTCATGCTCAATCGACAGATGTGGGTTTTAGTTGAATGAGGCATCATCAAG
>JABHXI010000024.1 GCA_018657375.1 Candidatus Nitrosopumilus sp.
TGATCAAGATACACCCTATCGGAACCATACACGGTTCTTTTTTGTTTTAACATCAGTTTGATGTGCTCTAATCGATAGGAATCCCCCACTTTCATTTTGATTAGGATGTTTACTTGATCTAGCAAAGATTGCAATAGTAATCCTCAACTGTATCGCCTATTTAGGAAATTAGTTGATTTTTGTGCCTGATTTGAAGAAATTATTCTAATTTTAAAAAGCGATTTTAATTTGTTTTCTATTTTGTTTCTTTCAAAAGTTTTCTGTAACCGTCACATTCTTTGCAAAGAGGTTTACCCTTGTATGCAGGATTCCCGTCCTTGATTTTTAATGTACCAGGGGCAACTTTACAAATACAACAAACTACCATGTAAAATTAGTAAAATATGCAACTAATAAAAATTGGCAATGCTAGAGGTTATCAGTAATTTTTTTTGTAAATTCAGAAGTGGTACTATCACCTCCAATATCTTTGGTTTTAATTCCAGATTTTACTAAATCAAATATAGTAGATTCTAATTTTACAGCTACTTCAAAACATTTTGGATCATTATGCTTTGTACCAAGCCATTCAAGCATCATTTTGATTGAAAGCAAAAAGGATGAGGGGTTTGCAATATTTTGTCCAGCAATGTCAAATGCAGCGCCATGAACAGGTTCAAACAATGCAAAATCATCACCAAGATTTGCAGCAGGTGCCATTCCCAATCCGCCAACAACTTGAGAAGATTCGTCAGATAAAATATCGCCAAAAAGATTTGTTGTAACTATTACATCAAATTGTTCAGGTTGACGAATTAAATTCATCGCACATGCATCCACATACATCTGTTCAAAAGTAATATCAGGATAGTCTTTGGAAACTTCAGTACATGCTTTAACAAATAAACCATCAGTTATTCGCATCACATTGGATTTGTGAACACATGTTACTTTTTTCATAGAATTACGTTGTTTTGCAGTTTCAAAAGCATATTTTGCAATTCTTTTAGATGCATCCTCAGAAATAACCCTCAAAGCTACTGCAGAGTTACCGAGACTGAATTCCTTACCAATGTAAAGATCTTCGGTGTTTTCACGCACAATTACCATATCAATATCATCACGCAATGCAGGCATGTGCGGGTATGATTTTGCGGGTCTTATGTTAGCATAAAGGTCAAGAATTCGTCTCAAAACCACAATAACATCAGCAGCACTTTCGCCAACAGGTGCCTTCAAGCAAACATCAGAATTTTTGATGGTGTCAACGACGTTTTGAGGAAGAGCATTGCCAGTTTCCTCTAATGCCTTATCACCTGCAGATAATTTTGTAATTTCAAATTTTAAATCAAATTTAGCATCAATTGCATTCAATACGGAAACAGCAGATTCAGACAGTTCAGGTCCAATTCCATCGCCAGTAATTAATGAAATTTTATAAGCCATATAATATCAACAACAAAATTTACTTTATTTGTTTTTCTTTAAGCATTTGTTTAAGCATAATTCTATTGATACCATCAATAACAGATTGTACACTGGTAGTAACAATATCCTCACCAATTGATTTTGCAGAAACGCTATTTCCATGAGTATCTTCAACAGTAATCGTAACTTCACATAATGCATTAGCACCACCAGAAATAGATGCCAATCCATAATCAGTTATTTTTAATTCTGAAACCTTACCGGTAATTTTTTGAATTGCATTTAATGCAGCATCCACAGGACCTACACCATAATCAGTTCCAATAAAATCATCACCATCAATATTTAATTTTACAAACGCATAAGGCATTATTCCAATCCCAGTAGATACTGAAAATCCAGATAACTGTACAATTTTTTTAATTCCATCCTCACCCAAGACGTCACTTGCAATAGAAAGCAATTCAACATCGGTGATTTGCTTTCCCTTATCACCTAAGACTTTAATTTTTTCAAGAATTTGTTTTGATTGATCCTCATTTGTTTTAACTCCAAATTCTTCAAGCATTGCATTCATCCCATGAATTCCAGCATGTTTTCCAATACGAAGTTGTCTTGTCCTACCAACTAATTCAGGACTGATGGGCTCATAAGTAAGAGGGTTGTTTAAAACGCCATGAGTATGAATTCCAGACTCATGTCCAAACGCATTGTCACCGACAATAGCCTTGTTTGGTTGAACTTTAATTCCCACAATTTTTGAAATATATCTTGAAGTAGAATAAATTAATTCAGATTTAATATTAGTTTCATATTTTTGATCCTGAGGCAAACATTGTAACGCCATAGAAAGTTCTTCCAACGAAGCATTTCCAGCACGTTCGCCAATACCGTTAATCGTAACATGTGCACATGCTGCACCAACATGAATTCCAGATAATGCATTTGCGACAGCCAATCCAAAATCATTGTGACAATGAACACTCACAGGAAGTTTTGTTGCGATAATTGTGTCCCTAGTAATTTCTGCAATATATTCAGGGGTAGCATACCCAACAGTGTCAGGAATATCTACTCTGTCAGCTCCAGCTTTTGCAACTTCGCCAAATACTTTTTTCAAAAATTCCCTATCGGTTCTAGTAGCATCTTCAGCTGAGAATTCAACTTGTAATCCACGAGATTTCCCATATTCAACTGCCTCAATTGCTTTTTCAAGTGCTTGATTTCTAGTCATTTGAAGTTTATACTGTAAGTGAATATCTGAAGTTGCAATGAATGTATGAACAGAATTTAATCCAGCATCAACTGCAGCATCAATATCACCTTTGATGGTTCTAGTTAATCCTACAATCTCACAAGATAATCCCTCGTCAGTAATCATCTTAACTGCTTTTGCTTCACCGTCAGAAATTACTGGAAAACCAGCTTCTATAGCATCTACTCCAAGTTCATCAAGTTTTTTAGCAATGGATAGTTTTTGATCCGGCGATAAAGATACACCGATAGTTTGTTCGCCGTCTCTTAATGTCGTATCAAATACTCTAACTTTCAAGCTCCACTCCTTTGTAAAGCAGCAACACCAGTTCTTGCGACATCGATAATTCCAAAGGGTTTTACTAATTCTTCAAATGCCTTGATTTGAGCAGGAGTTGCAGTTAATTCAACCATTAGCGAATCCTTTTTCACATCATGGACTTTTCCACCATACGCATTAACCAATTTATTAACTTCCATACTATCACTAGCACTACTTAGTTTTATGTTAAAAATACAGAGTTCACGAAATAGTGTTTTATGTTCATCTAATTGCTTAACCTCAACAGTGTCTATCATTTTATCAAGTTGTTTTACAATTTGTATAATTTGTTTGTCATCGCCATACGTAGTAATGGTCATTCTGGAATAATTTTCATCATCAGTAACTCCAACAGAAATACTATCAATATTGAAATTTCTGGATCTAAAAAGATGAGTCACTTTAAACAAAATTCCTGGTTTGTTTTCAACTAAGATAGAAAGAATTGCCCACATCATCAATCACTAAGAAGGTAAAATCATATCCGAAAGGGAAGTTCCAGGCGCTACAAATGGCAATACGTCTTCTTCAGGATCAATCGGAATGTCAATAACAGTTGCAACGTCACTACTTAATGCAGATTTTATTGCTTTGTCAAGTTCATCCATAGATTGTGCCCTAATTCCTTGAGCCCCATAAGATTCAGCTAATTTAACATAATCAGGACATCCGCCTTGATCAACTCCAACCATTCTTCGATCATAAAATGTTCTTTGCCACTGAGCAACCATGCCCAATGTGGAATTATTTAAAACAAATACGATTACAGGTATGTCTTCCAATACAGCAGTTGCAAGAGAGTTCTCAGTCATACTAAAACTTCCATCTCCTGCTATATCAACAACAGGTACATCAGGTCTTGCAACTTTTGCACCAATAGATGCAGGGAATCCCCAACCCATAGTACCAAGACCAGTGGAACTAAAAAAAGTTCCAGGTTGAATTACATCATAAAATAATGAAGCCCACATTTGATGTTGGCCTACCTCAGTAGTAACAACAGATTCCTTTGGCAGCAATTCTCTTAGTTTTCTTAAGATTTTTGCAGCTCCCATCTCACCTGGGTGAATTTTCAAATTCTCTTTCCAGTATTCTTTAGTTTCTCTAACGTGTTTAATCCAAACAGAGTCTTCAGATTTTTTAAGTGATTTTTGTAAAAGTAATTTTACCATAATTCTAAGTGATGCACGAACATCTCCAACCACAGATATGTTCGTAGTTTGATTTTTACCAATTTCAGCAGGATCAACATCCATGTGAATAATTTTTAATCGTTTTTCAAATGCCTCAAAAGTTCCAACAGAACGATCAGAAAATCTAGTTCCAATAGCTAAAACACAATCAGCTTCTGCCATCATTTTATTTGCTTCAGCATGACCATGCATTCCAATCGGACCCAAAGATAAAGGATGATTTTCTGGAAATGCACCTTTTCCTTTGAAGGTTGTAACTACAGGAATCATTAAAGTTTCAGCAACAGATTGTAATTCAGCAAATGCAGAAGATATGATAGTTCCACCACCAGCTAAAATAATTGGTCTCTCAGAATTAACTAGCATATCAACTGCTTTTTGAACAGAAGCAACATCAGGATCGTTCCAAGGATGGTAACCTTGTATTGTAAATTCATCAGGAAAATCCATAGGTGCTTCATTTTGTTGAACATCTTTTGGGATGTCAAGAAGTACAGGTCCAGGACGTCCGGTCTCTGCAATGTAAAATCCTTTTCTTACAGATTCAGGAACTTCTCCAGGTAATCTTGGTTGAAATGAATATTTGACAACAGGGTTTGCCATACCGATAATGTCACTTTCTTGAAATGCATCTTTTCCAATCATTGCAACAGGCACTTGACCAGTTACAGCAACCATGGGAGCTGAATCAGCTTGTGCAGTTGCAAGTCCAGTTAAAATATTGGTAGCACCAGGACCAGAAGTTGCAAAACAAACTCCGGGTTTTCTGCTAACACGACCAAATCCATCAGCCATATGTGCTGCAGATTGTTCATGTCTTACCAAAATATGTCTAATATCACATCTTGCAAATTCATCATACATTGGAAGATTTGCACCTCCAGGTAAACCAAATACTTCTTTAACGCCTTCTTTTTCCATAGCTGTCATCAAGGCTTTTGCACCAGTCATAGTTTCCATATTATTAATTTAATTTTTCACCATAATTTAAAATGTATCAAGGTGTGAATTTTGACTGCTTAACCTTGTAATTCTTGACTACAACATGACGTGACTAGAAAAGATGGAAAATGTATGAAATTAGATAAACAAATAGACAAACAATCACAATTCAATTGTAACAGGCAAAAGGAAAACTATTTTGACAGCAATAATTAATCATTATGATGTCGAGTGTATTCCTTATCAACAGGGAATAACAGTTCTTTATCATCAAGTTCAGCATTCATGTATCTATCTATTCTTTGATGTATGTCATCTCTAATCTCTTCCAAGTCTTCTTTTGAATAATTCAAGTCAATCATATCTCTAGTGAGAATTTTAATTGCCTTGTATAATTCTCGATGTTGGCGGTCAACTCGATCTCTAATTTCTTTAATTTGTTCTTCAGATACCATTTTTCTAATCTAATCTAATTTCATCAGAATACTTATGTTTCCTTTCAATACCGAAGACTTAAACAGATAATTTTTAAATTTTAAGTGATTATTTTGATGGATAATGAAGAAATTATTAAAGTAATTGAAACGTTATTTGAGTCTGGAATCACAAAAGATCTAAGCAAACTAAGAGAAATCCATCTAGATGATCCTAAATTTTCAAGTTTTAGCGACTTGCCACCATATGATCTTAAAGATTATCAAACCACAATCGAGTTAGAAGAACTAAGATTCATCAGCATATCAGATTATAATTATGAAATAAAAAATCCAAAAATTAGCGTATTTGATAATTTTGCAATTGTGGCATTAGAATTAATACAAAAAGGAATGCTAGTAGACAATAAAGCATTCACCGGAGAACACATGGTAATTAACGGACGTGCAACTTTTGTATTAGTAAAAGAATCGACATGGAAAATTGTGCATATTCATTTATCAAAAATTGATAAATAATTTTAAATTATTATTTTGATTGGTTAGAATTAGAGGATTTGTTTTGATTAGGGTTGTTTTGTTTTTTTGATTTGTTTTGTTTTTTTGATTTGTTTTGTTTTTTTGATTTGTTTTGATTAGGGTTGTTTTGTTTTTTTGATTTGTTTTGATTATCTTGTGCTGCTAATTTTTTGTAAAGACTGTAAGCCTGTTCAACATTAGAATTACCATGAATAATTGATCTTGCTGCTTGAATCATTGCAACAGGGTGTTCAGATTGCCAAATATTTCTACCCATGTCAAGGCCAACAGCACCAGCCTTAATTGAATTGTAAGTTAATTGTAACGCATCACGTTCAGGTATTTTCTTTCCACCTGCAACAATAATTGGAACAGGGCATGATTGAACAACTTTTTCAAAATTATCACAATAGTATGTTTTGACAATATGTGCACCTTGTTCTGCGGCAACTCTACATGCTAATGAAAGGTATCTTGCATCCTTTCCTAGTTCTTTGCCGACTGCAGTAACAGCTAACACAGGCATCCCATATTTTTCTGCCTCGTTAACTAATTTTCCCAGATTTACAATAGTTTGATATTCATATTTTGAGCCAACAAAAATAGACATTGCAACTGCGCTTGCATTTAGACGAATTGCTTCTTCAAGAGAAACTGTGATATCTTCTTGCGATAAATCATCGCCAATAATACTTGAACCGCCAGACACTCTCAACACCATTGGAGTGTCAGAAGTTGGGGATACAGACGTTCTTTGAACCCCTCGTGTAACCATCAAGGAATCACAATACTTTAGAATCGGTGCAATAACTTTTTTAGGATTTTCTAATTTTTCAGTCGGACCAAGAAAATAACCATGATCCACTGCCAACATCAGTGCTCTATTATTATGAGGTTTGATAATTCTAGATAGTCTATTTTTTAATCCCCAATCCATATTTCTACGATTTTGAACTAAAAAAAACCCGTCTTAAGCCTTTCTTATTTAGTAATTATAATTTTCATGGCATTGTCACCAGTACGTGCATGATCAAATGCTTTCTGAGAATCAGAAATAGAGTATGTATGAGTAATAAGTTGTTTAACATCAATTTGAGAGGATTCAATTAATTCAAGTGCATCCTTAGTATCAGCATCAGAAGCAGCATAACTTGTTACAAGAGTAATTTCTTTAGAGTAAACTTTACTCATGTCTAAATTAATTATTGCACCCTTTGAAGGCACACCAAACATCATAACAGTTCCCCCTTTACGAACCATATCAATTGCATCTTCAAGAGCTTTCAGACTACTAGTTGCAACAATTGCAACATCTACACCTAGTCCGTTAGTACTATCAAGAATCTTTTGTTTTCTATTTTCATCCATAGAATTAATGGATTCTGTGATATGAAATTTTTTTGCAAAATCTAATCTAAAATCATTTAGATCAAAACAGAAAATTTTTGAGAATTTTTTTGCATTGGCAAGCATCACATGCATCATTCCAGTAGGGCCAACACCAAATATTGCAGCAGAATCACCTTCCTGATAAAAACATTTTTTCCAAGATCTAACACAACATGCCAAGGGTTCAATCATTGCAGCTTCTTCAAAACTTAGAGAGTCAGAAATTTTTAAAACTCCACCATGAGAAACGTTCCATGCAGGTACAACATATTCTTCAGATAAACCACATGGGGACAGATTAGTTTCAGAATATTTTTTACACATTGTTTCATTACCGTGATTACAAAAACTGCAATCATAGCAAGAAACATGATGATGCGTAAATACCCTATCACCTTTTTTAAAATCAATCACGTCAGAAGCAACATCTAAAATTATTCCTGCGGGTTCATGGCCAAGACGCATCGAAGGTTGACCATAGTGGCCAAATACTTTTTCTAAATCAGAACCGCAAATACCACATGCATGCATTTGAACTAAGATTTCACCAGAAGCCAAAATAGGTTTTTGAGTATCAACAACAGAAATAACAGATGGTTCTTTTACAGAAGCAGTTTTCATGGTATAACATTAAGAAATTGAGTATAATATGTTTAAGTTGTATACAGGATTAGACGCCGAGGATTTTCTTCAACATTAATCTATAATCAACTTCAGTTTTTTCACTTCCTGCAGCAGGTAATGCAAAGACAAGAGTAGATTTTTCGGCTCTAAGCGCAGTCAATTCATCATTAATTGATGAGGTGATATCATCACTAACTAAAACTAATCCAACGTCAGAGTCATCAGTCAATTTTGTTATTTCCACTAAAGCCTCATCAGGAGTTTCAGTAATTATGCCAGGAATTCCTGCAAATTGGAAACTAGTTACAAAGGATTTACTGCCAACAGTAAATATTTTCATAGTTAAAATTTTCTTTATTCTAATTTAACCCTTTTTGGAGCACAATAGATCAGGAAAGGTTGATTTAGTTTAAAAATTTAGTAATTTCATGACAGAAATCGATACACAAAAGGATTTTTTTCTTTTTCCACATGGAAATATGGGTCTCAAACAAAAGATAACTGATGTTTTGGTTGCAAAAGGATGTTCTGAAGCAAAGATCACCATGGGAGTAGGAACAAAAGTTGGCAATGTAGGAGATTACATGGTACAATTATGGCCACCAGGACCAGCACCAAATCAAATCAAGATTCAACAAATAACTAAAGTTGAAGATGTAGAACCTGAAGGCATGGTTGGATTGTGGAAAGGCGTTTCAAAAGAAGATGTTGAATCTATTTCATTGGAATAAAATCAACTAAATCCAGCACCAAAATCAGTGCCTTGTTTTAAGACATCACTAGGTTCTGAACTTTTTAATTTTCTATAAAGTAATGTTTCATAAACAATTTTCATTGCCTCCTCATCTCCAACATCACAATCAGATTTAATTTGATTTTTGTATTTTTCTAATTTTACAACATCCTGTTCATCAGCAGAAACATCATCGTGAACCATTAGATTTGCAATTTTTTCAATTTCTAAATTTTGTTTGTACTCATCCATACTATTACATATAATTTCTAGTTATTATACATTTTAAAAAAAATAATTATAGATCAGAAATTAAACCAGATAAAAAATCACTAAATTCATCGTCAGAAAAAATTATTTGCTCAATTTTATTTTCATGTTTAGCAAATTGTGCAGATTCTAAATGATAACAAGAAGTTTTTCCGTGTAAATCACCAAAATAAAATCCAGGGCAAGAGCAAAAACCACCAACAGGATCAATCCAATGCTCCTCCCCTTTTCCAACTACAGTCCAAATTTGTCTTTGGCTAGGCTCGAAAAGATGTTGCTTTACACGTTTTTCAGAAACTAATAATTCAATTCTATCAGGATCCTTACTCATACTATTTAATTATACAACACAGGTATAACCCTGATGTTTTAAAAAGAAAAATTTTTAAAAAATAAAAATGTTAAAAATGATTAGTCAAACGCATCATAAGGTTCAATAGACTCCATAGTAGTTTTATTATCTTTAAGCCATTCCAAAGTTTTTACAAAAGAATCTGCAAGTTCAATTGTAGTTAACACAGGAATGCCTAGTTCTAAAGATTTTCGTCTAATCTGATATTCATCATCTAGCATTCCAACATATTTTTCTAAAGTTGAAGTACTAGGAATGTTAATTATAAAATCAATTTTTCGGTCATAAAGCAAATCAGAAATATTAGGTTTTCTTTCAGGTTCTGAAATTTTATGAACAATTTCAACTTCACCTATTTTTTCTTCAAAAAATTCTGCAGTGTGTTCAGTTGCCAAAATTGTAAATCCCAAATTTTTAAGTTTTGCAATTGAAGATAGTAATTTTTCTTTATTTTCTGAACCTCCAACAGTTACAAGTGCAGAACCCTTACTAGGTAAATTATAGCCTACAGAAGTTAGCCCCTTGGATAATGCATCATAGAAACTATTTCCAAAACATGCAGCTTCTCCAGTGGATTGCATTTCAACACCCAATGCAATATCTGCACCCTCTAGCTGCATAAAAGAAAATTGAGGGACCTTAATCCCATAATTAGTAATTTTCTGCCATTTATTTTCAGGTATGTTAGGCAGAGGTTTATTCAGTATAGCCTTAGATGCCAAAGAAATTAAGTTTAATTTTACAAGTTTAGAAACAAAGGGCATTGACCGTGATGCTCGAATATTAAGTTCAATCACATAGACATGATCATCATAAACCAAAAATTGAAGATTAAATGGTCCACGAACATTAAAGGTTAATGCAATTTTTTTCGTATACTCAGTGATTGTTTCAATTATTTTATTACTCAATCTCCAAGGAGGAATCACCATCATAGCATCTCCAGAATGAACTCCTGCACTATCAATATGTTCAACAATTGCGCCAATTACAACTTGCTCACCATTGCTAACCCCATCCACATCAACTTCAAGTGAATTTAACATGAATTTAGAAATAACAACAGGGTGATCAGGAGAAACATCAGTAGCTTCTTTGACATATGTTTTTAGTTCATCTTGAGACCAAACAACTTTCATTGCAGCTCCAGATAAAACATATGAAGGTCTAACAAGCACAGGGAATTCAACATCTTGTGCAAAAGTTTTAGCTTCACTGAGGTTTGAAAATGCTTGCCAACGAGGCTGTGGAATGTGAAGCTTATCAAGTTCAGCACTAAATTTTGAACGATCTTCAGCTCTATCAACATCATGTGCACTAGTTCCCAAAATTTCTATGCCATGCTGTGCAAGTCCAGGAGTGAGGTTATTTGCAGTTTGTCCACCAACACATGTAATGATTCCTTTTGGATTTTCAAATTCAGTAATATCTAAAATTCTTTCCTGAGTTAGCTCTTCAAAGTAAAGTCTTGTACAAATATCATAATCAGTTGAAACAGTTTCAGGATTACAATTTACCACACAGACATTTTTTTCGCCATTTTCCTGCAGTCCCCAAACCATGTTGACAGTACCCCAATCAAATTCAACACTACTTCCAATTCTATACGGACCTGCACCAAGTACAATTATTGCTTTGTCATCTTTAGGTATTGTAACATCATTAGAATGTCCACCGTAAGTTAAGTAGAGGTAATTAGTAACAGCAGGCCACTCAGCAGCAAGGGTGTCAATTTGTTTTACAGATGGGATTACGCCTAAATTTTTTCGTAGAGTGCGTATTTTATCAGGAGTTGTATCTTTTGCACGTGCAATTTGCTTATCAGCAAAACCCATTTTTTTAGCCTTCCAAAGTAAAGATTCATCAAGATCTGAATTTTTTAATTTGTCTTCAACATCCACAATATTTTGGATTTTTTCTATAAACCAAGGATCAACTGTGGATAATGCATAGATCCGTTTTACTGAAATTTTCATTTTAAGTGCTATTGCAACATAGTAAAGAATATGATCATCGTGATGAGAAAGTTTGTGTTCAATTTCCTCCTCAGCATATGTAACGCCAGTAGTACGATTCAAAACTAAACCATCGTTTCCAATATCTAACATTCGAATTGCTTTTTGAAATGATTCCTCAAAAGTTCTACCAATAGCCATGACCTCACCAACAGATTTCATAGTAGGTCCTAGTCTTTGATTTACAAGTTCAAACTTTTCAAAATCCCATCTAGGATGTTTACATACAACATAATCTAAAGAAGGTTCAAAACAAGCAGTAGTGTTTTGTGTAATTCGATTTACAAGTTCAGATAAATTATATCCCAATCCAATCTTTGCAGACATGTATGCCAACGGGTATCCAGTCGCCTTACTTGCAAGTGCAGATGACCGTGAAAGGCGAGGATTAATTTCAATGGCAACATACCGGTCAGAATTAGGATCAAGGGCATATTGAATATTACATTCTCCAACAATTCCAACATGTTTTGTTGCACGTAATGCAGCAGTACGCAGCATATGGTATTCATGATTATCAATGGTCTGAGACGGTGCAACTACAATGTTGTCACCAGTATGCACCTTCATGGAAAGAACATTTTCCATATTACAAACAATCACATTGTTTCCATCATAATCTTGCATTACCTCATATTCAATTTGTTTCCAATGACCAATGTATTCCTCAACTAGTACTTGATTAACTAGACTGGCCTTTAGACCTCGTTCAACAATTTCATGAAGTTCAATTTCATTATAAGCAACACCACCACCTCTTCCACCCAAAGTATATGCAACTCGGACAATTACAGGATACGATAATTCTTCTGCAGTCTTTTTTGCATCTTCAAAATTATTCACGGTGCGACTTTTCAATACAGGCATTCCACATTGTTTCATGGAGTCCTTGAAGAGTTGTCTATCTTCAGTATTTTTAATTCCAGGAATTTGGGTTCCAAGTACCTTAACGCCATATTTTTGTAAAATTCCAGAATCATCAAGGTTTACTCCACAATTTAGTGCGGTTTGACCGCCGTATGCCAGCATAATCCCATCAGGTCTTTCTTTTTCAATAATTGATTCAACGTATTCAGCATTTACAGGAAGTAGGTAAACCTTATCGGCAAATCTAGTATCAGTTTGTATTGTTGCAACATTTGGGTTTATCAGCACACTGTCGATCCCATCTTCATGTATTGCTTTAAGACACTGACTTCCAGAATAATCAAATTCACCAGCTTCGCCAATTTTGATCGGACCACTTCCAAGTACAAGTATTTTTTTTAGAGATTCGTTCTTAGGCAATTTTTTTTAACTCCATTAATTTTTTTAATTCTTCAAAAATAAATTTACAGTCATTAGGACCAGGGGCAGCTTCGGGATGAAATTGAACGGCAAAACAATTTTGGTTTTTATGTTTTATTCCTTCAACGGTATGATCATCAGCATTTGTAAACCATAAATTAAAATCAGATTTTTCAAGAGATTCAGGGGTTATGCCATAACCGTGGTTTTGGCTAGTTACGTAGACTTGATTATTTTCAAGATTAACGCAAGGTTTGTTTTGTCCTCTATGACCATACTTTAATTTGTAAGTTTCAGTATTTCCAGCAATGCCAATAATTTGTGCGCCTAAACATATGCCCAAAGTAGGAACATTATTTTCAATTAATTTTTTTACAGCAGTAATTGTATCGGGGCATTTTTGTGGATCACCAGGACCACTACTAAGTACAACTCCTTTTGGATTATAGGACATTATTTTTTCATAAGAAGTATTCCAAGGAACTAAAATTACCTTGTACCCGATTTCCCTAACGTTTCTGATAATTGCGTTTTTGGCACCGGTATCAACTACAACAACACACTGTTCTTGATCACCATAAATTTTCTCATGCTCTGTAGATACAGTATCCATGAATTGTTCAGAATCATAATGAGTTGCAGACGCAAGTTGTTTTTTTACATCTTCAACATTAATTTCAGAATCAGATACTACTAATGCAGCCATCATAACACCGCTGTTTCGAAGTTTCATAGTTAATGCTCGAGTATCAATTCCAGAAATTCCAGGAATTTTTTCATTATACATCCACTCATCTAATGTCATCGAAAGGTTCCAATGACTTGCAGTTAAGGATAATTCATGAACCACTAGTCCACGAACTTGAATTTTACTTGATTCAAAAAATTTAGAAATTCCATCATCATCATTAATTGAAGGATCAGGAACTCCATAATTTCCAACTAATGGGTAGGTTAAAGTCAGTAATTGGCCATTGTATGAAGGGTCAGTAAGAGCTTCAGTGTAACCCACCATTCCAGTATTAAATACAATTTCACCAAAAGTTGTTGTAGAAAAACCAAATCCCTCACCATCAAGAACAGATCCATCATCAAAAATTAGCTTTCCAAACTTTTTTGCATGAATTGATTTTTTTGTAGTAATCGTGAACCCTCGTAAACTCCTAATCGAAGTGAATTTAAGTTTTATGTGAAATGTGCATATAAAAAAAATGATCGCATTAAAAAGTCAAGTAATCAGAGTGCTTGGAATTCTTCGCTCCATTTATGATAAGCGCGAATCATTTCAGTAGAAACACTTGGTTTTCGTCTAGACATGATGTCCTTGAAATCAGTGGTGGTAAGTTCTCGCGGTTGTATTGGATCTTCACCCTCAATTGGTTCATGATAATTAGGAGAATTGAAAATTTCATGAACAGTCTTAATTTGTGCTGCCTGACAAACATCCTTGATATCACTTGCACTGTACCCATCAAATAATTTGGCAAGTTGAGTATTATCTAAATTATAATTTTTGTTTAGAGGCGCGGTGTACTGTGAAAAAAGACTCTCTCTAGCTTCCTGTGTAGGTAATGAAACATAAATTCTCTTTTGAAATCTTCTAAGAAAAGGAGTGTCAAGACTCCAGGGTTTGTTGGTAGCTCCAACAACATAAAGCATCAATTGTTTTCCCTTGCCATTGACACCATCCATTTCAGTAAGGAATTGATTTCTAGATCTAACCTCCCCACCAACCTCACTATTTCTAGCACCAAGTAGAGAATCAACTTCATCCACAAATAAGATTACAGGTTTGCCTTCTTTCTCAGCATACTGTCTAGCCATAGCAAATAATTTTGAAACATTTTTTTCAGCCTCTCCTAGCCATTTACTCATCAAAGAAGATGCATCAACATTAATGAAATAACCATCCATTTCATTTGCAGTTGCGGCTGCTAGCATTGTTTTTCCAGTACCAGGTGGACCATAGAGCAACATTCCCTTTGGCCATCCAAGCGGAAATAAGTCAGGTCGTTTAGTTGGATAAACAATAGATTCACGTAGTGCACTTTTTGCTTCATCTAATCCAATGACTTGCTCCCAAGTTACATCAGGTTTTTCTTTCATAACAAGATCTTCAAAATCATTTTCATTTTCTTGCCTTTTTACAGAAGCCTTTTGTTCAGATTCAGAAGCTTTAGGATCTACTGCAGGTTCCACACCATGTGCTTGTTGTAAGGCACCAATTCGATTATGATATGAATTACACCTCTCTTTGTAAATATCATTTAATTTACTGTTTGGATATAATTGCAATAATTTTACAAGGGCGTCGATTGCATGTTGGTAATGAGTAATAGCCATTCCGCGTGCACCTTGGGAATCAAACTTGATTGCCTCAGAGGCATATTTGCTTGCTGTATTTTCTAATTCTTGTGGTGCTAAACTCATATCAATTACCTTGTATTATGTACTGAAGAATTTTGTTGGTATCCTACAGTGTTAATCTCTGTCACAAAATTGGTTAAATTAATTCCACCTGTTTCATCATGATTGTAGTCAGGGCCATCACAGTAATTTTTTTTTAGATTGGATTCGTTGTCAATACGCATATGCAAATCTTTGACTTTGTTAATAGAATCTTCAGCTGAAAGGATTAATTCAGAAATTTCATCGTCCAAATTACTCATGGAATTAGCGGTATCGGTAATAATTGAAGTGAAATACTCCAAAATTGAACGCATTTCCTTCTTATCAGCATATTTGCATAGCATGAAATCAGCAATTCCGACAATCTTATCTAAATCTTGTAATTCATCTAGAGTTAATTTATCAACATTAGCAGTATCAGAGGGTTTTATTTCAGATAATTTTTTATCAATAATTGAAGAAAGTGAGCGAATACGTTCAATATCCTTTAAAAAATTATGTTTAGAATTGAGCATTATCAAACATTAGATAATTTAAAAAAATCAACAAGAGGGTACTGCTTATTTAATTTAGAGTCTGCCATCAATTTTACTTCATCAAGTAATGTTGCAGATTTATCATTACATTTACTAAAATCAAATCTCGCCTTAGTAAGAGCAGCAGAATCTAACACGATACTGCCTAAATGTACAGATAATTCAGATAGTTTTTGACTAGAAATAGGAGAAATTACAAACAACTTAGCACTGACAGTTCTAATCATGGGAATAGAAGAAGGCAAAATTTTAGGAATGCTACGTATTCCCGAGATAGAGCCAATTTGATTTTTAATTTCAAATAACACATCCAAAGAAAAAACTATCAGTTGCTCCAGTCGGATACTTTTAACATGAGAGTTATCCATTTCGTCAAAATCAGTAACAAGATGTCGATTTAAATTTTTTAAATCAGTTCTTTGTTTTTCAAGAACGTCAATAATACCAGTAAGTAAATTAATTGAGTAGTCCAGTCTAGGTACAAGAGTTACAGAATGAGAAATATTTTCAAATTCTAACGTATCAACACTACATTTTACTAACATGATATATTGTTAAAGCATATTTTGTATTTGAGGGCAGTGTAACGATTATTTTAGTAACCATAGTCACACCCACCAAAGGATACAATTTTAAAAAAAATTAAGCATTTGTGTAAAGGAATTTAGCTCTCAATTTTACCTAATAAGAAATCAAGGAAAAACATGGTAAATGAGCAAGTATTAACAGTCAGTTTAGAGGAATTTGGGCTCAGCAAATACGAATCTCAAGCATATGTTGCATTAATCTCCAAAGGAACCATTTCGGCAAGTGAATTGGCATATTATTCAGAAGTTCCAAGGACAAAAATTTATCCAACTTTATTAAAATTAGAAAATAAAAAATTAGCCATCATATCAAAAAGTAAGCCAATAATGTGTACTGCCATTTCACCAGAGGATGCATTTGATGGAGTGATTCATGAACAAATTAATAAAATTAATGCCATGAATACACTAGTATCTAATTTAAAAAAAGCAAGTGAAGAAAGTAGAAAGTCAAGAGGTTCAGAAGAAAAAAGATATTTTCACATTAGTGCAAATAAAGTTTTGACTCAACTTCAAACAATGATAGAAGGATCAAAATTATCAGTTAAAATTATGACAGACCAAGGAGGGTTTGGATTACTAGCTGAATGCAAGGAACAGCTTCTAGGAGTAATTCGTAGAAATCTAGATGTTAAAGTGATCATTCCATCAACACAAATTTGTTCAGAATCGTATAGAGCAATACCAGATGGGGTAGAAATTAGAACATCAGACATTACACAAAATTGTTTTATTTTTGATGAAACTGAATTATTAATGATAAATAATGATAATGGAAAAGGAGCAATATTTTCATCAACAGAAATATTAGGAATTAATCAAGAAAAAGTATTTTCAAATATTTGGAAAAATTCAATTAAAACAAAGGTTGTAGCAGACATGACAAAAGCAGACGCACATGAAATTTATAAAATTATAAAAATCATTAATGAGACAGGTTTAAGATACATTCTAAATTCCACAAGGGAATCAAAAAAAATAGAAATAGACTTTTTAAAATTATTAGAAAAAAATGGAATACAATTAAAATCAAAATCACTAGACGATGTTATCGAAATAATGGATGCAATTATACAAATTACGTGTTCAGGACATGTTAATTTTGAAGCAAATACAAAAAATATTACAATAGAATCAAAACTGAATAACGGATATTCATTACCATGGGTTTCAATTTTAGAGGGATATTTACAAAAACATGGCTATAAGACAAGAACAGTGTATCAAAATAATTCCAGTAAAGGGGAAAAAACACACATCAAAATAAGTAAAACCTAAAATCAGCCTCAAAATACAACACGGTATTGATTGAAGAAAAATTAAAAACATTAGAAATCACACTCCCAATTCCTCCAACTCCAGCAGGATCCTATGTCCCTGCAATAAAAACAGGTAATTTGCTATTTATTTCCGGACAAATTCCAATGGAAGATGGCAAAGTGATCTTTACAGGAAAAGTTACAGATGACAATATGGAAACAGCTAAAAAATCAGCAAAAATGTGCGCAATTAATCTTTTAGCACAAATGAAAAGGGAATTAGGTAGTTTGGATAAAGTTACAAAAATTGTCAGAATATCAGGATTCGTAAATTCAGATCCAGAGTTTTATCAGCATCCTAAAATAATTAATGCTGCATCAGATCTATTCTTTGAAATATTTGGAGATAAAGGAAAACATTCAAGAATTGCAGTGGGAGTTGCATGTTTGCCATTGAATTCAATGACCGAAATTGATGCAATAATTGAATTTTCAGAATAAGACCACAAATTTAAGATTTTTAAAAAAAAGACTAGAAAAAACAACCATTTGTTTGAATAGACAGGATAATTTTATTTAAAACAACAACACAAAAAATCTAAGGATAAAAATTGACATTAAAAAAATATATTTTTAAAAATTTGTGGCTTCAAGTTGCAATATCTCTAATTATAGGAGTGTCAGTTGGATTGGTTTTAGGAGATGATGTAGGAGTAGGAGTAGAAGATGAAAGTCTTGATTTTGTCACATCTTATCTTAAAATACCTGCAAGCATATTTCTAAGTCTAATTTACATGATCATAGTACCATTAATTTTTTCATCAATTGTTGTAGCAATTAATTCGTTAGGAACTACAGAGAAACTAAAAACTCTAGGATTAGGTGTTGCTTCTTATTTTGTAATCACTACAACAATTGCAATACTTGTAGCAGTATTTCTTGCATCACTGATAGCTCCTGGAAATATTCTAGATATTTCCGCACTCCAAGAATCATATGATCTTTCAGATAAGGATATTGAAATTAATGAGGGTTTTTCTTTAGAGGACATTCCAAATACAATATCAAACATAATTCCAAGAAACCCAATAACATCATACCTTGAAGGGCAGATGCTAAGTATTCTGATATTTGCTTTAATCATAGGATTGTCAATGACGGCAATTCCAAAAGAATCAGCTAAACCACTTTTAGAGATACTTGAATCAATTCAAAAAATAACATTGCAGATTCTATTGTTTTCCATGAAGATTGTACCGTTTGCAGTTTTTGGTTTGATTGTTGGCATGGTTTCCAAAATAGGTTTAGAGTCAATGGCAGGTTTGGGAATATACATGGTAACGGTGGTACTTGGTCTCGGAATTATGTTATCAGTGTATGTTTTAATCTTAAAGTTTGTAGCAAAGAGACCAATACGTTCAACATTTTCAAAATTTCGTAATCCACAAACTGTATCTTTTTCAACAGCCAGTTCAATGGCAACAATGCCTGTCACATTAAAAACGGCAGAAGAAGATCTAAAAATAGATACAAGAGTCTCAAAATTTGTAATTCCATTTGGAACTACTGTGAATATGGATGGAACTGCGTTGTATCAAGTAATTGCTGTCTTCTTTTTGGCACAACTCTTTTCAATTGAATTGAGCCTCATTGCCATACTTGTAATCATCATAACTTCTCTTTTGGCATCTATTGGAACCCCTGCAGTTCCAGGAGCAGGTACAATTGTCTTATCCACAATACTCATCACGGTAGGCATTCCTCCAGTTGGAATCTTATTGTTACTTTCCGTAGATAGAATTTTGGACATGATTAGAACCATGGTCAATGTTACAGGTGATCTTACAGCTTGTTGTGTTTTTCATAAAATAACTCAAAGTAAAAGTACTGAAAAAAAATGAAAATTATTTAATTTGTTTATTTAATTCAGTGATGAATTTCTTAATTTTTGATTTTGGGACTACTGCACCACATGCTTTATCATGTCCGCCACCAGAACCACCAAGACTAGTAGCTAAAAGATTGACAATTCTACCCAAGTGAACTTTACAATTATCAGAGCCTCTTACTGAAACAGCGTAAATCCCATGATCAA